>NZ_CP090003.1:2460000-2682500 GCF_021390195.1 Flagellimonas sp. CMM7
AAGATAACATATGACATTGGAGGAAAGAACACGACTTTAAATGATATTGAGAATAAATTGCTGAGAGAAAATTTTCCTAAAGAAGCCAGATTTCATTTTGTACTTGTCTGTGCTGGGCTGGGCTGTCCGCCAATAATAGACAATGCTTATTTGCCAAATACTTTGGATGCTCAATTACAGAAGCAGACAGAATTATCCTTGAACAATCCAAATTTTGTAAAGCTTAAAGGTAAAAAAGTAGGTCTTTCGCAAATTTTTGAGTGGTACAAAGGTGATTTTACCCAGAATGGAACTAGTCTAGTGGATTTTGTAAATGAGTATAGAAAAGAGAAAATAGAACCTAAAACTAAAGTAAGTTATTACCCTTACGATTGGACTTTAAATGAAACCAAGTAAAAATTTTAAACAACAACAATCATGAAAAATTTTAGAAACTATATATTGTTATCAGGAATTCTTATGTGTTCTTACATAGGATTTTCTCAAGATGATCCAGTAGGAAGCAATATTCAAAATTTAACTCCATCAAAACTAATTGGAAAAGGACAATGGGATATTAAGTTATTTAATAATCTATATACCCAAGATGATAGTACTTTTGAATCTGATAAGGGAATTCGACAAAATTTCTTTACTTCAACGCTAGAAGTTTTTACAGGAGTGTCAGACACACGAAGAGTAAATGTGGGTTTAATTGCCGAGTATAGAGCAAACGGTAGGGATTTTCTGCAGGATGATGGAAGCTTTGAAAGAAGAAATACTTCAGGACTCACGTCAATTGCGCCTTCCATTAAGTTTGTTCCTTTTAAGAATGTGGGTAATTTTTCAATCTTAAGTTCTTTATCTATTCCGTTGGTCAGTAATGAAAATGATGAGGATACAGGGGTCTTCTTAGATCAAAAAGGGTTTACCTGGCAAAACCGTTTTTTTTATGATTATACCTTTCCTGGCAAGAAATGGCAATTATTTACTGAATTAAATACAGAGTTAAATTTTGGGGATAAGGAAGAAAGTTTTGCCAACAATAGCTTAAACCTAGTTCCAGGGGTGTTCTTAAGTTATTTTCCAAGTTCAAAATTTACAGTTTTGGTTTTGGCGCAACATAACCAACGGTTGGATTTAGGAAACGATTTCACTCAAAACTTCACTGCACTGGGTGGTGGTGCTAAATACCAACTTACCAAAGAATTAAACCTAGAAGTACTTTACACAAACTTTGTTAGGGGAGAAAACACCGGTCTTGGTGAAACTTTTAACATAGGATTACGGGCTGTGCTCTAGATCTAATGACATAAAAGAGTATTTTAGGAGTCTTAATTTTTTAACTATGAAAAGATTAGGGCTCCTTTGCTTATGTCTACTTCAGTTTTCATGCAATAGTCAAAAAAAAGAAAAAATAAACGGGATTAGCTTTGTTGGTTCCAGAGATGAGGTTGCTCAGGTACATGTGGATCCTGTTCTTGACGTAAATGCCAATTATGCAGCAGTAATGCCTTTTGGTTTTGCTAGAAATTTAAATTCACCAAATATCATTTTTGATACGGACAGGCAGTGGTTTGGAGAAACAAAGCGAGGCGCAAGACAGTATATTGAGTTACTTCAGAAGAATGGAGTGAAAATAATGCTGAAACCTCAAATTTGGATATGGAGAGGAGAATTTACGGGTGACATGACAATGAAATCTGAGGAAGATTGGAAAATTCTTGAAAATTCCTATAGCAAATTTATTTTAACCTATGCGGAACTGGCCGAAGAAACAAACGCAGATATTTATTGCATAGGAACCGAGTTGGAAGAGTTTGTTAAGAGTAGGCCCTCCTATTGGCAAAACCTGGTAAACGAAGTAAGAAATGTATATAGCGGTAAACTCACCTATGCTGCCAATTGGGACGAATATGGGAGAACGCCTTTTTGGGAGAAACTGGATTACATAGGAGTGGATGCTTACTTTCCATTATCGCAGGAACGTTACCCAACCTTGGAAGAGTTAAAATCTGGATGGCAACGTTGGAAATCTAAGTTGATTGACCTATCAGAAAAAAATGGAAAGCCAATTCTTTTTACGGAATTTGGGTATCGCAGTATGGATTATACGGCTAAAAAACCATGGTTGGTAGATAGAAATCAGATGGATGTGAACCTTGAAGCTCAAGCCGATGCAACACAAGCTATTTTTGACGAATTTTGGAAGGAAGATTGGTTTGCCGGGGGGTTTGTCTGGAAATGGTTCATTCACCATGATGTTTCTGGAGGGGAAGAAGACAATAGGTTTACTCCACAAAACAAACCAGCCGAATCCGTAATTCGCAAACACTATACAACTTTGCAAGAATCCAAATTCTAATTGACCGTATAACAACCATGATGCGCATTGTCTTTGCTTTTTTTCTTATGCTATTTGTGGGCAGGGCATATGGTCAAAACAAAGTTGTTGATCTAAAGGTTCAAGGAAATAAAAGAACCAAAACTGCTTTTATAAAAAAAATCACAAAGCTTAAGCCGGGAATGGAATTGGATTCTTTGCTTATTGAAGAAGACATTTATAGGTTAAAGCGATTGCCTTCGGTATCCCATGCTTATTTTCAAGTTTTTCCAGCGAATACGGAAGGTAATTACAATGTTTTTTATGGTATAGAAGAGAATTTTACATTAATCCCTTTTGCTAGTGTGTATACCTCCAATAACGATGAATTTGCCTTTAGGGTGGGTTTGCAGGAATTTAATGTTTTTGGGAACAACATCACCCTAGGTGGATTTTATCAAAGGGATATTTTTAATTCTATTGGAGCACATCTAAGAGCACCATATCTATTCAGCAATAAATTGGGACTGGCATTGAGTTATCAAGATTTAACTACTCAAGAACCTGTTTTTTTAGAGGCTGGAACTGCAGATTACAAGTACAATAATGAGTCTTTTGAAGTCCTTGGGCTTTATGAGATAAACTTTAGGCATAGATTGGAGTTTGGAATCAACTTTTTCACCGAGGATTACCGATATCTTTCAGGAAGTACGGACCCCAACGTACCTCAAGAATTAAATGTAAATAAATACCTATATAAGTTTATTTATAATTATGATGCAATAGAATATTATTATCAATACTTATCTGGTTTTAAGAGTACACTTAATTTTCAGTATGTAAAAAGTACAGACCAACAGCTCCCAGATTTCTCTATTGGATTTAACGATTTTTCATATTTCATAAGAGTTGGCCAAAAGGGCAATTGGGCCAATAGGTTGCGCCTGGGCCTTTCCAGTAATTTAGATACTCCATTTGCCCCATTTGCGGTAGATAATAACCTAAATATTCGTGGAGTGGGAAATACGATTGACAGAGGTACCGCTGCGATAGTTTTAAACACCGAGTATAGACACACACTTATTGATAAAGATTGGTTTGTGCTACAGAGTAATGTTTTTATTGATGGAGGAACATGGAGAAATCCTGGTGGGGATTTTAGTGATTTTGGAGATGATCAAAACCTAAGGGTTTACCCTGGAGTTGGAGTCAGATTTATCCATAAAAAGATTTTTAATGCAATTTTCAGGATAGACTATGGCCATGGTATTACCAATGGGGCTTCCAAGGGGATTGTTTTTGGAATTGGACAGTATTTTTAATTTTTTTAGATGTATTTCATCGATGATTTTTGCATTTCATCGATTTTTACCATATTTGCAGAGCATCCCAGCAACAAGATTTAAATATGAAGTTAATACCGGCATTTATGTTATGGATAAGCATGTCTTTCATGCTTCTTGCACAGGATAATTTTTATACTGTTACTGCGGAAAAAGGAGACGGAATTTTTTCCATGCTCAGAAAACAAGGATTGGACCCTGCCAAGCACTATGAAGCTTTCATTACTTTAAATATTAAAGACATTAAAGATGGAAGTATGCTGCATGTGGGTCGGGAATATAGAATTCCAAAGACGATGGATTCGTTCAAAAATACAGGAATGAAGGTGCAGATATCAGAAGGGACGGAAACACCTATTTTTGATGCCGAACTTGCCGATATGTCGCATGAAAGCAGCACGCTCAAAGATGCTGTATATTATTTAATAGCAGAAAACCAGACAAAGGAGGAAAACAAATTTGTAAGTGATATTACAAAGAGCCTGGCAGCGGACCTTATGGTTCACGGTGCAACAGTTTTCATAGTAGAAAATAAAAATGAAAAGATTACTGACAGCGAGTCCTTGACAGAAGTAGAAAGAATGGGCTGGTATGTTGAAACCATAAACAAACGTTACCTCCAAAATACTGGAAAATATCAGAGATTACTGATTATTAGAGCAAATGGCCTAATAAAGAATGGGAATGTGGATGTAGCGGTGTACCATCATAACAAAAGCAAAAAAGGACAGCGTTTTGCTCAAAACATCCAAAATGTCTTTAAGGAGAACAGTATCTCAAACCGTTCTTATAAAGACATCAATATGATTTTTAAAGATAAGAGCAGCCTCTATTTGGCTAAAAATACATTGCCCGCTGTAAGCTTATTGACCATAGATGGCAGTGCCAAAACTGTTGGGAAAGACGCAATTCCTGTGCATTCAGATAAAAAATCTTTTGCAAACTTGATTACCAATGGAATCCTTAAGGATTATGCAGATTTAGAAATAGAAAACTAATTTTCTATGGGTTCAAGATATGTTTTGAATAGTATTGGAAAAGTTCATCTGGTCCAGCTCCAAAATAGCTTTTTAGGTGAATCATGGCAAAGTGGAACTGCACTCTTATCCATCCTATTTCTCGGTATTTTCTGGCTGAGGTAATTACATGTTCCGGAAGAATTTTAAATACTGTTTGCTGATAGAGTCTCCGTATAAATTCTGTGTCCTCGTAAATTAGGTAGTCCTCATTGAATCCTTTGGTCTTATTGAATAGACCGCGTTTAATAAAAAGTGACTGATCACCTCCACGGCATAATGTGTGGTTTATTCTTGAAAGCCAGGCAAAAGTTCGTAAGATTGGATTTTTCGTGTCAAACTGCATTCTAAAACACCCAGATTCATGACCTTGTTCAATGGCTTCAAGTATAAGTTTGTCAAAACCTTTTGGAGGGTACGTGTCTGCATGTAAAAAATAAAGAATTTCTCCAGAGGCATAGTTGGCTCCAGAATTCATTTGTCTGGCACGACCTTTTTTGGAATGAACTACCGCAG
The DNA here is from genome assembly GCF_021390195.1 of Flagellimonas sp. CMM7. Classification (NCBI taxonomy): domain Bacteria; kingdom Pseudomonadati; phylum Bacteroidota; class Flavobacteriia; order Flavobacteriales; family Flavobacteriaceae; genus Flagellimonas; species Flagellimonas sp. CMM7. The sequence goes on from NZ_CP090003.1 coordinate 2,465,178, forward strand.
CGCCATGTTCTAAAGCAATAGAAGTGGTTTTGTCTGTACTGCCACCATCAATACAAATCACCTCCAAAACACTTTTTGTAGTGCTATTGTAATTTAAATGTTTCAGTAATTTGCCCAGATAGGCTTCCTCGTTAAGTACAGGGATGAGAATGCTTATTGCTTTTGATTTACTTTGCTTCATTCAAACTCCAATCATAGTCCAAGTATTCAACCTTTGCATCTTTTCTTGTCGGGTTATCCAAGTACCTGTTTATATATCCCAACAATGAAGTTTCTCCTGTAAAATCGTTTTTATACCACTTGAATATTTTTGAAAGTCGCGCGGTGTCACCCTCAAACCGATTTCGTTTTTGGTCATTGACAAAATCGATAGTAGCCTTAGAAAGTAGCCTTTCCATGTTTTGTTCAGTAAACGCGGTGTTAAGCAATTTTGGACAAGAATAAGAAGCACAGTTAATTGCAAAATGAATTCTTGGTTCGCCCATTTTACGCAATACTTCATGTTCAATATCATTTAAAGAAGTAACGTCTCCGTTTACAGAAATCCATTCTTTCTTCCAACGATTAGGGATATCCTTAATGCTTTTGGTAGGGTAATTGTCAACAATCAATTTTACCGTTGCAGCATTGTACAGGTTAATATAGAATGCCAATTTTTTATTTTTACCCCAAGAAGGCAAAGGTGCATTCTGCGATAATAATGCCAAATATGCTTCTAAACCACCAATATTCTTTTTAAATCCGGCATAATTCACATTGCCATCGTCATCCACAAATTTTTTCAATAAATCATTCCAGGTACTATGGTCCAATACTAAAACTTCAGATTTTACTTTTTTACTTTTAATTTTAGTCTCTGAGATTACTTTCTTTGGAGGCTCAACTATTTCAAAAGTGTCTTTTGCTACTTTTACTGCCTTGGAATCGTTACTTTCCGGTTGAATAGATTCATTGACCGCCGCGGTTTCGATTCTTCTTTCGTTTGAACCGGTATCAGAATTAACTTTTGCACTACCACCACATGCCACAAGTAAGAACCCAAAAACTAGGTTTAGAATGATATTCATGAACAATTTTATTTTAGGGCAAATACAATACCTTTAAAGAAGTCAGAAAAAATGAACTAACCTTTCAATAAGTTCAAAAAATATTTTTTGAATGATAATGGACTACTCTTTAAATAACCTTAATTAGCTCTTTGAATAACTGTATCATTTTAGGCTCTGTCTTACCGGCTATTTCAATGATTTCTTGAATATTCACAGGTTTTAGATTATCTGGATCGCATTCATCCGTTAAAACAGAAACAGCTACAATGGGCAGCCTTAAATGATTTGCAACAATAACTTCTGGCACAGTACTCATGCCAACCGCGTCTGCCCCCAATATTTTTAACATGCGATATTCTGCTTTTGTTTCTAGTTGAGGACCCACAACAGAGGCGTAAACTCCTTTTTGAAGAGAAATACCTTCTTTTTCGGCGATAGCTTCAATTTTATTCCGCATGTCTAGATTATAAGGTTCGCTCATATCTGCAAAACGGTCTCCAAATTCTGCAACATTTTTAAAAGCCAAAGGTGATCCTCCTTGAAGATTGATATGATCCTCAATCAACATAATATCCCCTTTTTTGTAATTGAGGTTAATTGCTCCCGCTGCATTGGAAACAAATAAATTTTTGATTCCAAGTTCCCGCATTACACGAATGGGATAAGTGACATCCAAGAAATCATAACCTTCATATAAATGAAAACGACCCTGCATCACCACAACCTTTTTATTGGCAATAGTACCGTAAATTAATTTTCCGGTATGAAACTCCACGGTAGCTAGCGGAAAATAGGGTATATGGTTGTAATGCGCTTCAATGGAATCTTCAATTTCATCTACCAACTGCCCTAATCCAGTGCCCAGTACAATTCCAATTTCTGGAGCTTCAAACCCTTTCTTTTTTAAATATTCAACGGATTCGTCTAGTTGCTTTTTAGTCATTCTTCTATATGTTTTAAATAGGGTTGAAAAGCTTCAATATCTTTAATATCCTCATAAAGGTCAACATCATTTTTAGCTTCCAACAAAAAGTGATTTTCAGTTTTCACATCTTCTAAGGTATGGGATAATACAGTATCTGTTCCCCAAGCCTTATTTTCGAAAAGTTCTTTTTTAAAATTGGTCATTCCTAAAAGGTAATAGCCGCCATCTTCCGCAGGCCCTATTACGTAATCATGATCATCAAGTTTTGCAAATGCCTTTTCCATATCCTCTTGGGAAAGGTCGTACATATCACTCCCAATAATAATGATTTTTTCAAAGCCTGAATCAAATCCATCTTGAAAAGCATTCTGCATCTTAACCCCTAAATCTAAACCATTTTGAAGTTTTTTTTGGTAGATGTGGTTGTCCCATATGTCATTTTCCCAAATAGCTTCAGAATAGAACACCTGTTTTTCAGCTTCTAGTTTCCGGGTAAAGGAAACCGTGTGTGCAAGCAAAAATTTATAAATCTCCAATGCTGCTTTATTACCCACTTTTGCCGCTAATCTTGTCTTACATTTTCCAAGCTCAGGATTTCGTGTAAAGATTAAAAGTAGGTTATTGTTCTTTTTGCTCAATAGTCTCTTTTTTGGATTGATATACTTTTTCCGCGTTGGTCAATAGAATGCCCCAATACTTACTAAAAGCATGCACTTTTTGGGTTTCTATATTATCTGTGTCATAGACTGGATATCCTTTGTTTTTCCATTCAAAAATTCCACCGTAAAGATTTTTAACATTGGTATAGCCTGCTTGCTCTAATTCTTCACCTATATCTTCGGATCGTACTCCTATGGAACAGTATACAATCAATGGAGTATCCTTATCTGGAATTGACCCCAGGACCTCCATTATTTCAAAGCTTTCATACCCAATCCAAATAGCATTTTTTAAATGGCTAACTTCAAATTCTTCCTTTTCTCTTGCATCCAATAAAACAGTTTTTTCCATACTGCTTAGTTCCTCCGCAGAAACATATTCAATGGTGTTGTTATTGAATTTTTCCAGTATTCCAGAAATGTATGTTTGTGCATACGAAGTGGAAATTGAAAGAAGTAAAAATAAAAGATTTAAGGGGAATCTCATGAATAAGAAGTAAGGGTCAAAGATAGTGTTTTGTGGATTTTGATAAATAATTATTGCTATCTTAATCAACAAATTCCAACTATAACCTCATGCAAAAAACAGTACTGTACTTCCAGATATTTTTGTTGCTTCTTTCCTGTAAAAGCAAGACTAAAGAAAAAGAAGTAGTTCAAAAGAAAGAATCGAAAACCTATACAGAGCAGTACCGTCCGCAGTTTCATTTTTCACCACCAGAAAAGTGGATGAACGATCCGAATGGGTTGGTCTACAACGAAGGAACGTATCATCTTTTTTATCAATACTATCCAGAGGATATTGTTTGGGGGCCAATGCATTGGGGGCATGCCATAAGTAAAGATATGATGCATTGGGAACATAAGCCCATTGCTCTTTATCCAGATGAGCATGGACTCATTTTTTCTGGAAGCGCAGTGGTGGATAAGAAAAACACTTCAGGATTTGCTACAGATGGGGAAACACCACTGGTGGCAATTTTCACCTATCATTCCATGGAAGGAGAAAAAGCGGGTAAAAAAGATTTTCAAACTCAGGGGATTGCTTACAGCTTGGACAATGGTGAGACCTGGGTTAAGTATGAAGGCAATCCTGTAATTGGTAATGATGGGGTTAAAGATTTTAGGGATCCCAAGGTTTTTTGGCATGAAGAGTCGCAAAACTGGATTTTGGCTTTAGCCGCGGGAGATCATGCTAAGTTTTATAAATCTAGCGATTTAAAAGAATGGAAACACCTAAGCGATTTTGGAAAGAGACAAGGCGCTCATGGCGGTGTTTGGGAATGCCCTGATTTATTTCATTTAAAAGTTGAAGGGTCTGATGAAGAAAAATGGGTATTGATTATAAGTATCAATCCTGGTGCACCAAATGGAGGAAGTGGCACGCAATATTTTATTGGAGAGTTTGATGGTAAGAAATTCGTTTCAGATCAAAAAGAAGCCAAATGGTTAGATTTTGGCACTGATAATTACGCAGGGGTTACATACAACAATACGCCCAATGACGAAAGAATTTTTATTGGCTGGATGAGCAATTGGGATTATGCCAGGGACACTCCAACCAAAAAGTGGCGAAGTGCTATGACCGTACCTCGAAAATTGTCACTCAGAAAGGTTGGGGATGATTATTTACTGGCAAATTACCCTTTAGAACAAATGGATAAATTAACATCAGAAGTTTTGGAAAAGGGTATTAGTGTTCCTACAGATACCTCACTAACCTTCAATGTCGATGGTTTAAATCAATCTCAGCTAAAGTTTACAACAGCTTCTAAAGATTTTAAACTGATTTTCACCAATGATTTAAATGAAACTTTGGTGCTTGCCATGGATTCTAAAAACGAGGCCTTTATGTTGGATAGAATGAACTCGGGAAAGACTGGTTTTCAATCCGAATTTGGTAACAAGAAGCATTACATGTCCGTTGAGTCTCTTGGAGTTGGGGCCTACGAAATAAACATTTTATTGGATTGGTCATCTATAGAAGTTTTCATTGATAATGGGCTTTACGTAATGACCCAACAAATCTTCCCAACTGAACCATATAATAAATTGATCATTGAAAATCTAGATGACCAATCTGTTATCGAAAATGCTCAAATAAACAAGATGGAATCTACTTGGTAAGTGCACTTAACTCCTTAACTATTTGATTGTATTTGATATTCTTATGTATGAGCTTCTATTTGTAATTTAAGTAGTGGTTTTCAGACTAATAAAACCGATAAAACAAGTAATAACTTAAGAACATTAAAATGAAAATAGGAATAAACGGAATGGGCCGTATAGGTAGGGCTGCTTTAAAGGTAATCAATGAAACTCCCGGTTTAGAGGTAGTGGCTGTAAACGATATTGTTTCCATAGAAAATACCACATACTTGTTAAAGTATGATACAATTTATGGAGTATATGAAAAAGAAGTCTCCCATGAGTCAGATACATTGGTGGTTGATGGGCGGAGAATTCAATATACTTCAATAAGAAATCCGGAAGAATTGCCCTGGGCAGAAAACCAAGTAGATTTAGTAATTGAAAGTACAGGGGTTTTTACAACAGGCGATGATGCTGAACGTCATTTAAAAGCAGGCGCAAAAACAGTTATAATCTCTGCGCCTACCAAAAGTACGGATACCCCAACAGTGGTGCACGGGGTAAACTCTCAAGATGGGAATACCAGCGTTTTCTCATGTGCTAGCTGTACTACAAATAATATAAGTCCTGTGGTGGAAGTTCTAGGGAGAAGGATAGGAATTAAAAAAGCAATTATGACTACTGTTCATGCTTACACCGCTTCGCAAGGAATGGTGGATGCTCCTTCAAAAAAGAATTTTAGAATGGGTAGGGCAGGTGCTCAAAATTTAATCCCAACTACTACGGGTGCGGCCATTGCAACTACAAAGGCGCTGCCAGAATATGCAGGAAAGTTTGATGGGGTCGCAATACGGGTTCCAGTTCCAATAGGATCCATCTCAGATTTGACTTTTGTAACGGAACGACCAGTTACCGCCGAAGAAGTAAATAAAATTTTAATTGAAGAGGCAGAAACGGAACGTTATGCTAATGTTTTAGATAAAACAGATGAGCCTATTGTTTCTTCAGATATTATAAAAAGTCCATATGCTTCAACAGTGGACCTTGCAATGACTAGGGTTGTAGATGGCGATCTACTTAAGGTAATGACTTGGTATGATAACGAGTGGGGATTTACCAATCAAATGATACGCCAGATTTTGGAAATTAAGGGGTAAGGTTAAGTTCATTGAATAGGGGCATCATTTAGTTGATGCCCCTATTTAATTTATATAATGATATAGGCAATTAATGAAAGTGCCCACAGAGCAAGCAATCACAAAAAACCAAAATAAATAGCCGACTTTTTCTTCTATAGTGTTCATTTAAAATATGTTTGTTCTTGGTTGAGGTTTTGATTATACTTCGAAATTAAAGAAATAGACTCCTCAAAGTTTTACATTTTTATTTGTTGCAGGGAAAAAGATGTATTTGGTAAAAATTACCTTGTGAATTGCAAAACCCTGCAAAAAAAGAACATTAAACTTATTTTAGCTATGGTTATGGTGAAGTTCTACAATTCTATTCTAGTTTAGCAAGATGTATTTTTGGAGCATATTTTGTAAAACAATAAACTATGATGGAGTATCGGGATATTGATCAGAACATTGCGGGAAAGATGCGCAAATGGGGATTGCCAGCTGTTCGTATTTCGTTTGCAGTTATATTTTTTTGGTTTGGGATTTTAAAACCCTTTGGCTTATCTGCAGCAACAGAGCTTTTAATAGCAACAGTAGCCTGGCTTCCTTTTGGAGAACCAGATACTTGGCTTTTGGTAATAGGATGGTGGGAAGTTGTTATAGGGATAACCTTCCTTTTTAGGAAAACGACAAAAATTGCAATTGCTCTATTGCTTCTTCAAATGGGAGGAACTTTTATGCCTTTGGTATTTTTGCCTGAGGTCACTTTTCAAAACGGAAATTATCTTTTGCCCACACTGGAAGGTCAATACATTATTAAAAACGTAATGATAATCTCTGCAGCGTTAATTGTAGGAGGGACCCTTTATAAATCAAAAAAAGATTAGTAATCCATCTCTAATGGGAAGAGATGGCAAAACTTAAAACTACACTAAAGGTGTTCCTTTTAAACGTTTTTCAATTTTACGTTTCTTCTCTGTAAGGGTTTTCATAACATCCATTAGATTGGAGTCCTTAGTTTCCTTATAGATTTCGTTAATGGAAAGTATAAGCGCTTTAGCCTCTCTTGAAGCTGCTACCCTGTCGCTAGTCGACATATGACTCAAAGTTCTGCCTTCAAACTCTTTTGCCTTTTCTAATAAGTCTTCAGTCATTTTTATTTAAAGTTAATCTAGATTGGCTAAATATAAGGGTTAGTTTGATATTTTATGCCTATATAGCTATTCGATTTTTATATTTATGAAATTATTAAGAATATTACTACATCTTAAAAAACAAAAAAACCGGCAAATTCGCCGGTTTTTTTGTGGTACCTCCAGGAATCGAACCAGGGACACACGGATTTTCAGTCCGTTGCTCTACCAACTGAGCTAAGGTACCTTTAAAAGCCTTTTGCAAAGGCGGGTGCAAATATAATTTCAAAATTAGGATATACAAACAAAAACTTAAAAAAAGGCAAGGGTTTTTTTTCAATTCTCCATCTTTGTACTATGAATCTTGTAATTGACATTGGAAATACACTGATAAAGTATGCCGTTTTTGAAAATAACAGAATTGTGTTTGATCAAAACTCGGAGTCCGGATTGTTTTTATCCAAAGTCAAAGCACTTTTTGAATTATACCCGAAAATTAATCATACGTTAATTTCTTCAGTTGGTGCCTTAGAAGGAAAGGAACAGGATATTGTGTCATTATTCTGTAAAGTTCATGTGCTTACCAGTGCATCCAAAGTCCCTTTTAAAAATAGTTATGCTACTCCGCAAACCCTGGGAGTGGACCGAATTGCTTTAGCGGCTGCAGCATTTTATCAGAATCCAAGAGGGAATACCTTGGTCATAGACGCAGGAACTTGTATTACATATGACATGGTAAACGATTCGGGTGAATATGTCGGGGGAGCCATATCTCCTGGAGTTCAAATGAGATATAAAGCTATGCACAATCAAACAGCAGGGCTGCCATTATTGCATACTGAGGAGATTTTAGATTTTATTGGGAATTCTACGGAAACATGCATGCACAGTGGGGTGGTCAATGGTGTTTCGTTAGAAATTGATGGAGCAATAAGTCAGTACCGTTCACGCTTTCAAGATTTAACAGTTATTTTAACAGGCGGGGACTCCCATTTTTTTGCTAAACGGCTAAAAAATACCATATTTGCGAATTCTAAATTTCTCTTGGAGGGGCTAAATTACTTGCTGGAATACAACAAACGCTAGATGATTAAGAAATTTTTGATTGCTTTTTTTTGCGTAGCTAGTTATGGCATTTTTGCGCAAAACGGTACAATATCACCCTATTCATATTTTGGAATAGGAGATTTAAGAAATAGTGGTACCGTAGAAAACCAGATGATGGGGGGGTTGGGTATGTATGCAGATAGTATCCATATAAACCTCACAAATCCAGCTGCATATTCCAAACTAAAGCTAACTACGTATACCGCGGGAATTTCCCATACTGCATTTACTTTACAAAGTTTTACAGAAGAGGAGAAGGTTGGTGTAACAAACTTAGATTACTTGGCTATTGGTTTTCCCGTGGCCAATAATGTTGGAGTGGGTTTTGGATTAATGCCATTTTCATCCGTTGGCTATAATCTGACTGATGTGAGTGGTGATGGATTAATTACCAACGTATTTGCTGGAGAAGGAGGTCTGAACAGGGCTTACTTATCCGTTGGTTTTCAGCCCATAAAAGATTTGAGTTTAGGTGCTACGGTGAACTTTAATTTTGGAAGACTGGAATATCAAAGGATACAGAGTGTTGAAGATGTGCAGTTTGGAACATTGGATAGACGCGAATCCCGAATTAATGGATATGATTTTAACTATGCGGCCAACTACACCCCAACGATAAAGGAGAAGTATACGTTATACACTTCTTTAATGGTGAATACGCAAGTTAATCTAACTTCGGAGAATACAGAGCGTCTTGGTTCTTTCTCTTTGGTCAACGGACAAGAAATAGAGGTTATTGATGTTGATTTGGAAGCTAACAATCTTAGGAACACGGAACTTAAGATACCAACTATAACAACTTTGGGATTAGGTTTTGGAGAGGAAAAGAAGTGGTTTATTGGTGGAGAATACAGTTTTCAAAAATTTAGCGATTTTGAAAATGCATTCTTAGGATTGGATAATGTAACCTACAATGATGCCAATAGTATGGTCCTGGGAGGTTTCTTTATTCCGGATTATCGCTCACTTTCCAATTACTTTAAAAGGATTACATACAGAGCGGGATTACGTTATGACGTCACTGGACTTGAAGTGAATAATAAGGAAATAAACAATTTTGGCATAACTTTTGGATTTGGGTTACCGTTGGGCAACAATTTCTCCAATCTTAATATAGGTTTTGAGGCAGGAAAAAGAGGCACAACGGATGCAAACCTTATCGAAGAAAATTATTTTAAATTTAACGTTGGCATATCTTTAAACGATAAATGGTTTGTTAAAAGAAGAATAAATTGATGGCGTTTTTTTTGAAATATCAATAAATAACCGTTGATATCTGTACCATTAAGATGATTTTTTCACGAAAATTTGTACATTAACCACTTTAAAATTAGCAAGATGAACAAGAAACACTACTTAACGATGATAGCGATCCTTATGTCGATGGGATTAAGTATGGCTCAAGCGCAAAATCCTGAGTGCATGACCAATCTTTCCATTTATGCAGAGCACGCAAAAGTTAAAAACTATGATGCCGCATATGAGCCATGGAAAATGGTTTACGAAAGTTGCCCAGATATTAATAAGGCAAATTTCTCATATGGAGAAAAAATTCTGTCCCATAAAATCAAGAATTCCTCTGGAGCAGATAAAGATGGATATATCCAAGATTTAATGTCTTTGTATGACAATAGCTTAAAATTTTTCCCTCAGAAATTTAGTAAAGCTGGTGTTGCAATTGACAAAGCTCTTTTATCCTACGACAACAAAATGGCCTCTAACGATCAACTTTATGATATGTTGGGAGCAGCTTTTCAAGGAGACAAGAAAAACTTCAAAAACCCAAAAGCACTTTACCTTTACTTCTCAAGTTTGGTAGATTTACATGGAGCTGGTAAAAAAGACCTTCAAGAAGTATTTGATGTTTATGATGATGTAACGGAGAAAGTTGAAGATGAGAACAAGAAATTGACAGCTATTGTTACCAAATTGCTTCCAAAAGATTCTTTGGGAACATTAACATCAAAAGAAAAAAGACAACTTAGAGCGGCTACTACAAACTCAAAGTCTTATGGTAAGATTGCTGGGAGTATAGATTCTAAATTAGGTGCTCTTGCAGATTGTGGAAACTTAATTCCACTTTACCAAAAAAGTTACGAAGCTAAAAAAGGAGACGTAAAATGGGTAAAGCGTGCCGTCGGAAGAATGTTCTCCAAAGATTGTACGGATGACCCATTGTTCAGCACAATGGTAGAGCTTCAGGCAGAACTAGATCCATCTGCGGACGTTTATGTATATCTTGGGACACTTAAGACCAAATCTGGAGATAGCAAAGGTGCGATTGCTGACTTTAACAAAGCGGTAGAATTGGAGACAGATGCATATAGAAAATCCAATATCCTATATAAAATTGCCACTACGGTTAGAAGAAGCAGCAAGTCACAAGCAAGAAGCTATGCCCTTAAAGCTATTAATGCTAACTCTTCAAATGGTAAAGCATACTTATTGATTGCCAATTTATATGCAGGTAGCGCAAACGCTTGCGGTACTACTGCATTTGAGAAAAGAGCAATATACTGGAAGGCTGCGGATATGGCTAGGAAAGCAGGTAGAGTTGACCCATCCTTAAGTGGGCGTGCGAGCAAGTCAGCTGCAAGTTATGCTGCAAAAGCTCCAACCAAAGAAATGATTTTCAGTGCCGCTATGGCCGGTAAAACAGTTACTTTTAAATGCTGGGTTGGTGGTAGCGTTAAGGTGCCTAATTTATAGAGTGAAACAGATTTTAAAAAATAATTTAAAGTGTCTTGCCACGGTTTTTACCGTGGCAATCCTTTTTATGGGCTGTAAGGACAACTATGAAAGAGTAGGTGAAGAAGCAGTAAAGCCAATTTTTCCGCAGGGAGTAGCTCAAAACTTCACTCTTACCTATACGGAGGCAAAAAAAGAAATGAGCACGGAGGATTTGTCCAATTCAAAGATAATCGCCATTCTTACTAGTCCAATTACTGAGGATTTCGATAACCAAAGTTTTAAGTTTCGTACCTTTCCTAAAGGGCTTAAAGTTGACTTTTTTGATGAGAAAAACCAGAAAAGTGTGATTACGGCCGACTACGGCATCGTTTATTCCCAAACTAATTTAATAGACCTACAGGGGAACGTGGTCATAGAAAGTCATGATGGAAAAAAATTGGAAACTCCTCAGTTGTTTTATGACAGGGCCAATAGCTGGATTTTTACAGAAGAAGTATTTACATACACAAACCCTGAGGACGGTACGGTAATGGACGGAGAGGGAATGGATTTTAATAAAGACTTTAGTTTTTTCAAGGCCCACAAAACCTATGGTCTTATGACCATAAAAGAAAAAGAGTAATATGATAAAATTTTTAAGATATACAGAATATTTGTACTTGGCCGTAGCTGCTATTTCAATTTATAAAATTGCGACCTTATGGAGTGTAGACCCAAAAGAAACCTATATTTTTATATTCTTCGCAGTGGTTTCTATCGCCATGTTTCTTTTTAGGAGAAAATACCGTCAACGGTTTGAACAACGAAAAAAGGATAATCAACAATAGTATTATTGGATTCCTCTATAATTATTATAATTCTTTCATTGCTATTTTCAGCATTCTTTTCAGGAATGGAAATAGCTTTTATTTCTGCGAATAGGATTCATATTGAAATTGAAAAAAAACAGGAAGGGTTCTTTGCCAAGATACTAACATGGCTTACTGAAAAACCCTCCAAGTTTATAGCCACCATGCTTATTGGGAATAATATTGCATTGGTTATTTACGGGTTTTTCATGGGGGATGTGTTAATGGATTGGTTTAAAAAACTGGTTCCCACATCCTATGAATTTTTGAACTCTCTTCTTACAGATTTCAGTTTACTTTCTCAAACAGTGATCTCAACGTTAATAATTTTGTTGACGGCCGAGTTCCTGCCCAAAGTGCTTTTTCAAATATATTCCAATACACTTTTAAAGGTATTCGCCATTCCAGCCTACTTTTTTTACGTGCTGTTCTCGTTTGTTTCTTGGTTTGTAATAAAGATTTCAGATTTTGTTCTTCGTGTTTTCTTTAAAACTGAAGGTGATGAGGTTCAATTTGCATTTACAAAACTGGAACTAGGGGATTATATTACGGAACAAATGGAAACTGTTGAAGAAGAGGATGAGGTAGACTCTGAAATTCAAATATTCCAGAACGCTCTGGAATTTTCTGCTGTTAAGGCACGAGAGGTAATGGTGCCTAGAACCGAAATTATGGCGGTAGAAATAGATGAGACTCCTAAAAACCTAGCCAAAATATTTTCGGAAACAGGGTATTCCAAAATATTGGTATACAAAGAAAGTATAGATGAGATTATTGGATATGTACATTCCTATGAATTGTTTAAAAAACCGAAAACTATCAAGAATATTCTACTTCCTGTTGAATTTGTGCCAGAAACCATGCTAATTCAGGATATTCTTAATGTACTTACTAAAAAAAGAAAGAGTATTGCAGTGGTTTTAGATGAATATGGTGGCACTTCTGGAATTATGACAGTGGAAGATATTGTTGAAGAGTTATTTGGCGAAATTGAGGATGAACATGATACTACGGATCTTTATGAGGAGCAACTAAGTGAAAATGTATTTAAGTTTTCTGCTCGGCTAGAAGTAGATTACATTAATGAAAATTACAAACTGGAATTATCAGAAAGCGATGAGTATGAAACGTTGGGTGGATTGATCATGAACGAGACTGGCGAAATTCCGGAACAGGACTCAGAGATAAAGATCGATAACTTTTTATTTCATATTCTAGAAGTGTCCAATACCAAAATCGACTTGGTTACGGTGCATGTTCTTGCTGAAGATTAACAACTTCCATTCTTTTTTTGGCTTTCCTAATTGAAAAGAAAATGGTATTTTCGCCCACTGAAATTATAGAAAACAAGCAGTAAAATGGCAATATTAGAGAATATTAGAAAACGAACAACAGTACTAATTTTAATTATTGGTTTGGCGTTGTTTGCATTTGTAATATCAGGAGTCTTTACCAGCAATGATTTTGCAGGAACAAAAGTAGGCTCTGCTGTAGCAGAAGTAAATGGTGAGAATATATCCATTGACGATTTTAGAAAAGAGGTAGAGAATGCTTCTAGACGATTTGGTCCAAGCCTTTCTTCTACACAATTGGTAAACAGAGTGTATGACCAAGAGGTTAGAAAAGCAATTTTGGGACAGCAGTTTGAAGACTTGGGAATTGATGTTGAGAGCGATCAGATTATAGAATTTGTAAAAACCTCTGGATATGCCCAAATACCAGATTTTCAAGATGAAAACGGAATTTTCAATGCTGAAGTTTTTAAAAGCGCCATTGCAGACTGGAAAGTAAACGATCCATTACGTTATGATGCTTGGTTACAGGATGAGAAGACAATAATTCAATCCGCTAAGGAGCGTATGTATTTTAACCTAATAAAAGGAGGTGTTGGTGCTACGCTTTCAGAAGGTGCTTTCGATTATAAAATGTCCAATGAAAAAGTAGATATCCAATACGTTCGTGTTCCTTACACTTCAATTGCGGATAGTACCATACAAGTTTCAAAAAGCGAGATACAAGCATATATAAACGAACATAAAGAAGATTTCAACCAAGAAAAAGCAAGGGATATTCGTTTTGTGTATTTTGAAGAAAAAGCTTCTTCAGATGATGAAAACGCCATAAAAGATGCAGTTACGGCACTTTTAAGTGATACTGTTGAATATTCTGAAGAAAATGACGCCACAGATACTATCGCTGGTTTTACAAACACCAAGGATATGGCGGCTTTCTTGGATAGGAATTCAGACGCCAAGTTTGATACTATATTTAAGGCTAAAAAAGATTTACCTTCTACGGTTGCAGACACACTTATGGCGTTAAACGTAGGTGAGATATATGGACCTTATCGGGATGGAGACTTTTTCAAAGTTTCCAAAATGATGGACAGAAGATCCAATGGGACGGTAAAGGCAAGTCATATACTTTTTACATATGAGGGAGCTGAAAGGGCTAACCCAAGTATTACTAGAACTAAGGATGAGGCGGAAGCAAAAGCCAAAGAGATTTTAGCTGAGGCTAAAAAAGAAGGAGCTGTATTCACCACATTGGCAAGAGAGAACTCGGATGGCCCTTCAGCACCAAGAGGAGGAGATTTAGGATATTTCCAAGAAGGTGTTATGGCAGATGAGTTCAATGATTTTGCTTTTGGAAACGATGAGGGTACCATAGGTTTGGTCGAGACCCAATTTGGTTTTCATGTAATCAAGGTTGATGACAAACAAGACATTGTTCAAGTAGCTACACTTGCTAGAGAGATTGAGCCATCAGAAGAAACAATCAATACGTTGTTTACAGATGCCACCAAGTTTGAAATGTCCGCTACTGATGCAGAACCCGAAAACTTTGGGGATATTGCAAGGGAAAGTAGCTATACCATTAGACCTGTTAACAAAGTCAAAGAGATGGATGAGAGTCTTCCAGGACTTTCAGCACAACGAGGTATTGTACAATGGGCATTTAATGATGATACTAAAGTAGGTGAGATCAAAAGATTTAATATCAATAACGGATATGCAGTAGTGCAGCTTACAAAAAAGTATAAAGAAGGACTTATGACTCCTGAAGATGCTTCTGCAACGGCCTTGCCAAAAATTAGAAAAGAGCAAAAAGCTGCACAGATTATTAGTGCTAACCAAGGAAAAGCAATGGAAGCTTTTGCCAAGGACAACAACGTATCGGTTTCCAACGCTTCTTCATTAACCATGAAGTCCCCAACAATTCCTGGAGCAGGTAGAGAAGCATTGGTTGTGGGAACAGCTTTTGCATTAGCACAAGATGCCACTTCTAAACTTGTTGAAGGAGAAACAGGTGTCTTTTTGTTAAAAGTGGTCAAGAAGGAAGAAGCTCCTAAAGTAGATAACTTCAGTACCTATGCAAATACCATTAAAACCAACGCTGCAAATCAAGTAAACACGGGAGTATATAACGCGTTAAAAGATGGTGCCGAAATAGAAGATAAACGTTCTACTTTCTATTAGAACCCGTTAAGAATATCAGATATAGAAAAAGCCCCGGATTGGGGCTTTTTTAGTATTACTACTCATGTTCTAGTTTTCGTCTTGCTTTGCTTTAACCAGTTCCCTTATGGGGATACCATCAATCAGAACATCTTTTAGTACGGCGTCTCCATTTTTCACATTGACCAGAGCATAGGTGATTTTGGTAGTATCTCTTTGAGATTCCCTATGGGTCAGTTCTGCATCATACGCTTTGGATTCTTCCATATAAAACCTGTCAAAAGGATAATCAATTGTCAATTTTGTAGTGTCAAAAGAAGTTATAAAACCAACTTTGGCTTTGATAAAATTTTGATTAAGGTCGATTTTTTCCTTTGAAACTGATTTTATTTTAGCAAAACCTTTCTTGTCTTCTGTAATGGAAACATAAATAACTTCTCCACGTATCCAATCATGTTCATCAGGAATTTCTATGGTATTCTCATCATAACTTAAGACAATATATTTTCCTCTAAAAGGATCGCTGGGATCAATAGGGGCGGTTTTAAACTTGTATTCTTTTCCGCTATCCAATACATCTTCTTTATCCCATATCATTTTAGCCGGCACATATAATTGCGCCAAGGCCACAAGAATAAATAAAGGAAACAATACTTTTTTACTGCTCATTTGTCTTTCTTTTTTTAAGCATCCAGTAATTTGTGGCAAAGAACCCTACACCTACCGATACAAACAATATTCCTCTTACAACGAAGCTCAGATTTGTGTCAAAAAACCTGCAAATGACCAAAGCCGTAATTATGATGAGGCCATAGTTTAGCACGCCTAAATGGTTTTGTTTGGCTCCTTCCCTAATAGTTAAGAGACCCAATGCAAAAACATAAAAATTGATTAGGATTGCAGCAAATGGAAAAGATAATCCAATGAAAAATGCCACAATAAAGAGAATGAACATTGGGGCCAATGGTTTAATATCGTTCCAAGGTTTATTTTTTTGATATAAATATAGCAGCACTCCAGCGAGTATTGAGATTACAGCTGAAACAAAAAATTCTGGTGTTGAAAGCATCTCACTAAATAAGAAGTATTTCCTTCTCAGATCTTCCCAAAAATCATCAAAACTTAGTATCAAGAGCAATATAATGGAACCGAGAGATCCTATTGTCCTATAACCACTGTTCCTCGTTTTTTGTTCATTAAAAAAATCAAGATTTCCTATCAAATAAAATAGTCCAAACAGACTAAAGTACCCTACAAACATGAGCTCTTCTGTCTTATCGGCAAATGCCCCAAGAACGATGGTTATTGATATTGGAATCACCCAATTATGAAAAACCATAAAATTGCTTTTTGGACTTTTCTTGTACAATAGATAATAAAATGGAAGGATGCCCAAAAGCAACAACCAATAGAGGTATGATTCTGAAGCAGGATAAGACCAATAGTTTGTTTCGCAAGCATAGTAGGTTATACCTATTATAAAGAGCAAAGAAGCTACAGAAGACCTCATTATATATATGGCTGGAAGGCAAATTAGCATCCATGTCAACAAAAAAGAACTCAAATCTCCCGAGATATTGTAAATCTGACTTATTAAAGATATACAGGCTCCAACCCCAAAAAATAAAAGAGTGGTGCCACTTTCTTTCCACGCAACACTGTCTTTTTTTTTGATTAAAACGTATCCGCAGATAATTTGAGCGACTAGCAGCGGTAAAAAGGCAAAGAATGTCTTTATGGTTTTTGAAAGTTCATCCCAATTGTGCGCTATAATCAGGATAATCCCGAGTCCAACTAAAATTGCCCCTAATATCCCAAAAACAACAAAAAGACGGTTGGTAGATGAACTGCCTTTGTTTTCGTAATAGGTTTTAATGTTGTCGGCCGTTTCTTCTGTAATGATTTCAGCCTTTACAAGATTTGGTAAATCCTTAAGAATGCTCATTTCTCTGCCTAGTTTTACCAGCTATTCCTCCTGTTTAAAATTATCCAAAGGATAATATAGTTCCAGTACTAGCTTATTTAATGGGAATATAGTAAAACTGTAGGATCCTTATTTTAAGGACTTGATTATTGTTGGGTCTGGGTTGACGATGGAGCTCAGATTTAAAAGATAAATCGGTCTAGATCAAAGAACCAATTCAGAAAAGGAAATAACGGTTTCAAATCCTTTGGATTTAAAATAACCGGGAGTCTTTTGGTCTCCGGTAGCCATAATGAAATCCCCGCCCCAAGCCCCTAAACTCTTTATGGATCCAGAATAGTCTGGAAAAAGTTTGGATTTTATGGTTTCCAAGCCCAATACTTTGGATAAGATTTTTTCATGTTCCAGCAACAAGGATTCAAACGTTGAGAGTGAAGAAGAAGTTGCCATTTTTTTAGTGATTTCGGAAATGTCTTCTAATAAACTTTCTTTATTAAACTCTTGTTCACGATAGGTTGCAATTGCAGTCTTGCTGCTTTGTTTTTGGTTGAGATATACAAAGTAGATGGCATCTTTAAACGATGGGTTAAAAGATACTTCTTCAATTTTGGGGGCACCGTTCTCTAATTGATAGAA
This sequence comes from Flagellimonas sp. CMM7, assembly GCF_021390195.1. NCBI lineage: Bacteria > Pseudomonadati > Bacteroidota > Flavobacteriia > Flavobacteriales > Flavobacteriaceae > Flagellimonas > Flagellimonas sp. CMM7. The sequence continues at coordinate 2,482,817 of NZ_CP090003.1, forward strand.
AATAGGATTATCATGTTGCGCACAGGCAATATCATAACCACTACCTCCAAAGGCATTCTTTAATAATTGAAAGGCATCGACCTGAGCCCATTGCGCTATGTTGTTTATAAGTGTGGAAGAACTGCCCAACCCCCATAATCTAGGAAAGTCTAGATGGGTTTCAACCTTAAGTCCACCAATGTTTTGTAAAAAGCTGGGGTTTTTGGATTTTGCTTCAGACAGTAAAGTGATTAATGTCCTTGAAATAGCGTTATCGGTAGAAGAGATTAATGTCAAACCGTCTAAGTTAAGGCTCCCGCTAAACCATACCTTGCCTTTTTCATCAAAACTTGTCCATTCCAATAATCCTGCGGATGAGGTTGATGTCACCTTTAAAGATTGCCCATACTTGGTGGGTACGGCTAATCCAAGAGCACCATCCAAAATTGCATATTCTCCAGAGAGTAACAGTTTACCGTTGCTGTAAAATTCTTTTTGCATTAGTTGGATTGAATCTTTTCCAAGGCTTCTTTTACGGAGGCATTAGTCACTGTATTGTCTTTGAAGTAATCTACAAGCTGTAGTTTTTCACTTTCTGTGGCTCCCATTTGGTTGAGCATATTCAATAAGTGCATTTTCATATGCCCTTTTTGGATTCCTGTGGTTACCAAAGAACGAACGGCAGCAAAGTTTTGTGCTAATCCCGCAACCGCAACTATTTGCATTAATTCTTTAGCTGTTGGATTTTGAAGGATTTCCAAAGCTAGTTTTACCAAAGGATGAAGAGAAGTCAATCCACCCACGGTTCCCAGTGCCAATGGAACTTCAATCCAAAATTTAAAGGTGTCACCTTCAATGCTTGCATGTGTTAAGCTTGAATAACTACCATCTTTAGCGGCATATGCATGGACTCCAGCTTCAATGGCCCTAAAATCATTTCCTGTGGCCAAAACAACAGCATCAATACCGTTCATGATGCCTTTATTATGGGTAACCGCCCTATAAGGCTCAACCTTCGCTATGGCAACGGCTTGCACCATTTTTTGCGCAAATTCCCCTGACGGAATATTGTCCCCATTTAATGAGGAGATTGGACAGCTTACCTCTGCCCTTACCAAACAATTGGGCACATAATTGGATAAGATGCCCATAATAACTTCAATAGCTTTCTCTTCTTCTGTAAAGTCTGAGTGGTGACTTGCTTTTTCTTTTAGAGTTTTGGCAAATTGCTCCAAACAAGAGTTTATGAAGTTGGCACCCATGGCATCCTGTGTCTCAAAAGTGCAGTGCAATTGATAATACCCATCAATTTTATCACTTAAATCTCTAAGTTGGATATTACTGATTCCACCGCCACGCTTTTCCATACTTTTGGTAATGGATGCTGTGTTTTTGTGGAGTTCGGGTTTTATCTCATTAAAAAACTGCTGCAGTTTTTCCGTTTTACCTTTAAATATAAAATGGACTTGTCCTACCTTTTCCGTTCCTAAAATTTCTGTTTTAAAACCTCCTCGGCTTAACCAAAATTTGGCTGCTTTACTTGCTGCGGCCACCACAGAACTTTCTTCAATAGCCATAGGAATAGCATATAACCTATCATTGATTAAAAAATTGGGTGCAATGGCAAAAGGCAGATAATAATTGGAAATAGTATTTTCTATGAACTCGTCATGTAGTTTTTGAACTGCTGAATCCGTATTCCAGTACCGTTCCAACAGCTGTTTTGATTCTTCAGGATTTTTGGTGTAATTAGCTGCGATCCAATCGATTTTTTCACTTTTGGAAAGTTTGGAAAATCCCTCAACAGGAGTGTTCATAGTACTTGATTAAAGGGTTCAAATATAAGGATAATGCAACTTTTCGCTTCTCTTTCAGGAGTCCTCAGGTTTAATTCTTGTTACAATTGTAACACTAAAGTTTAGATTTTGAATAAATATTAGTAAACTTGATAGTTTTTAATCAATTTTAACTTCAATGAGGAAATCAGTTCTCCTATCCCTGTTCGTTTTCGGATTTTTAACCTTCTCCATAGCCCAAAAGAAAAAAATAACCCTAGAAGAAATCTGGGGAGGTGAATTTAGAACCGAGTACATGGATGTGCTTAGATCCATGAAAAACGGGAAACAGTATACCATTCTAAATTTTAATCGTTCTCCTAGGACCAGTAGCTTGGATAAATATGATTATGAAACTTTAGAAAAAATAGAAACCATAGCCGCATCATCAGATGAGGTGCCTTTCTTTAGCTCTTATACATTTAGCGATGATGAATCCAAGATTGTCCTAGCAACGGAGATTGAACCCATTTTTAGACATTCACGGTTGGGAATTTATTATGTGTATGATGTCGCCACCAAAAATATTACAAAGGTTTCTGATGCTAAGATTCAGGAACCTTTGTTGTCTCCGGACGGTTCTAGTGTTGCTTATGTTTTGGACAATAATATTTTTGTTTTTGATATTGCTTCCAGGGCAACCAAACAAATTACCACAGATGGTAAGAAAGGAAGTATAATCAATGGAGTAACGGATTGGGTGTATGAAGAAGAATTTGCTTTTGTTCGTGCGTTTGAGTGGAACAGTAATGGCACCAAGATAGCCTTCCTTCGTTTTGATGAAACCAACGTGCCTCTTTATGCAATGGATGTATATGGGCAGAATCTGTATCCATTCCAACAGGAGTTTAAATACCCAAAAGCAGGTGAGGAAAATGCAAAAGTATCCTTGCATATGTATGATGTTACTGCGGCCAAGACATCAAAAGTGGATTTGGGCAAGGTGGAATACATTCCAAGAATCAAATGGATGAACGATCCTAACTATTTGAGTGTTCAAACCATAAACCGCCATCAAAATCATTTAAAATTGCATGCGGTCGACGCAGCGGACAATTCCGTTTCGGTATTGCTCGAAGAAAAAGATGATGCCTATGTGGACATTACCGACAATCTTACCTTCTTGGCTGATGATAGTTTCATATGGACAAGTGAAATGGATGGTTATAATCATATTTATCTATACGGTAAGGATGGCAACTTGAAAAACCAAATTACCAAAGGAGAATGGGAAGTGACCAATTATTATGGTTATGATAAAAAGGCCAATAAAATCTACTATCAGTCTGTAGAGAATGGTTCTATAAATAGGGATGTGTACAGCATCAGCAGCACTGGGAAAAATAAAAAGCGCCTGACTTTAAGAGAAGGAACCAATGCAGCAGATTTTAGTGCAGACTACACGTATTTTATCAATACATTTTCAAGTGCCATAATGCCCTATGAGTTTACATTGCATAAAGCATCCAACGGGAAAAAACTAAAGGACATCAAAAACAACTCGGTTCTGGATAACAAATTGGAGGGTTACGAATTATCTCCCAAGGAATTCTCCACCATAAACATTAACGGGAATGATTTAAACATGTATATGGTTAAACCTGCTGATTTTGATGAAAGCAAAGAATATCCTCTACTAATGTTCCAATATAGTGGCCCAGGATCTCAGCAAGTTGCCAACCGTTGGTTTGGAAGCAATGACTATTGGCACCAGATGTTAGCATCTGAAGGATATATTGTTGCCTGTGTGGATGGACGAGGAACGGGACTAAAAGGACGTGATTTTACAAAAGTTACTTATATGAATTTGGTGAAACATGAAACGGAAGATCAAATAGCTGCCGCTAAAAAGCTAAGTGAACTTCCTTACATAGATGAAAACAGAACCGGAATTTGGGGCTGGAGTTACGGAGGCCATATGAGTACAAACTGTCTGTTAAAGGGCAATGATACATTTGAAATGGCCATAGCGGTGGCTCCAGTGACTTCTTGGCGTTTTTATGATACAATCTATACAGAACGTTTTATGCGCACACCAGCAGAAAACCCGGGAGGATATGACGATAATTCACCTTTCAATTACCCTGAGCTTTTAAAAGGAAAGTATTTATTGGTTCATGGATCTGGAGATGACAATGTGCATGTACAAAACTCCATGCGTATGATTGAAGCGCTAGTGCAAGCCAACAAGGATTTTGAATGGGCCATTTATCCAGATAAAAACCATGGTATTTATGGCGGAAACACAAGACTTCATTTGTTTTCCAAAATGACCAAGTTCGTCAAAGAAAATTTGTAACCAAACTCAATAATATATATGTCAGATATTGTAAAGCCAGCCAGTGAAAAGCAACTTTTTGGGCATCCCCAAGGTCTTTTCTATCTATTCTTTGCTGAATTGTGGGAACGTTTTAGTTTTTATGGAATGCGAGCCCTGCTCACATTGTACATGGTCAATGTTATATTTGAGGCCTTGTCCAATAGAGATTACGCAGCTGCAGCAATCTATGCTTCTTACGGGTCATTGGTTTATGCCTCCACTGTAATAGGTGGAAAGATTTCAGATTCTATTATGGGAATGCGTTCCTCGATTTTCTTGGGAGGTATTTTAATGGCTCTTGGACATTTTGTCCTGGCAATAGAAAACAATACAGCTTTCTTTTTGGCCTTGGCATTTATCATTGTAGGGAACGGATTCTTCAAACCGAATATCTCAACTTTTGTAGGCACACTTTATAAAGATGGTGATCCAAGAAAAGATTCCGGGTTTACTATTTTTTATATGGGAATCAACATAGGTGGATTTATTTCTCCATTACTATGTGGATGGTTGGGAGAAACATATGGATGGCACTACGGTTTTGGTTTGGCAGGGATAGGAATGCTTGCCGGATTGCTTTTCTTTTGGAGCGGTATAAAAAAGAATGTTTTTGGAGATGGAGGCAAACCGCCGAGTGTAGAAGTTTATGAGAAAAAAGTTATGGGAATCCCCCAAAAACATTTAATCCCTATTATTGCATTTTTATCAGCTCCTCTTATAGCATTCTTGTTGTATTCGTATAAATCTTTAGGTGCAGAAGGCAGTTTTCTAGAAGACCAGAACATAGTCAACGTATTATTTAAATTGATTGCAGTTGCTATTTTGATATATATGGGAATGGTTATGATCAAGAGTACTGTAGATGAGCGGAAAAAGCTCTTCATGGCCTTACTGATTACATTTTTTATGACCATATTTTGGGGCTTTCATGAACTGCATGGTAGTGTAATCACGTTATTTGCGGCTAGAAACGTGAATTTATCACTTATCAATGCGAGCCAGACCAATGCACTTAACTCCATGTTCATCTTTATATTGGCAATACCCATTTCTTTGGTTTGGACATATTTGGCAAAAAAGAAATTAAATCCAAGAACACCATATAAATTTGGAATGGGCTTGGTTTTGGCAGGTTTAAGTTTCTATGTAGTATCATTAAGTGGTGGAGCAGCGGACGAAAATGGAATGGTGCCTTTTTCATACCTACTTTGGTTGTATTTTATCTTATCGGTGGGTGAACTTTTCATGTCACCCGTAGGACTTTCCAAAATCACCGATTTATCTCCTAAGCGCATTGTTGCTTTTATGATGGGAGTTTGGTTCTTGTCATCGGCCTTTGCATTTCAAGTGGTTGGATTTATTTCCAAACAGTTGGCTATTGAAAGCTCAGACAGTAATGTAGGTGGCTTGGATACGCTCAATGTGTATTTAGATGGTTTCCGTTTAATCGCTATCTATGCTTTAGTGGCAGGAGTAGTTGTATTGATATTTGGACCGCTAATGAAACGATTGATGGGCAATGTTCATTGATCTAAGTTAAGCCTAAAAGAATAGTATCCCTTTTCGCCAGTGCTGTGAAAAGGGATTTCTTTTTTTAAACAGGTTTGTTTCCAACGTGAGACATGGCTTCTGTAGTTACTGCCATCTGCGATAACCATTTTAGGATTGGTGGCATCTATCACTCTTTCCAGATTAACCTTTGGAGATTGGGTGAGCAGTATATAATCCTGATCTTTTACCAGCGAATATATTCCTAGACTATCCATAACATATAGATTTTTTCCACTAATGTTGAAGTTGTTTTTTAGTGTTTGATATGAAGCGGACTGAATCCGCTCGGATGTTTTGTAATCATTTGCCAAAGAACCAATAGTACTGCTGTCTGATGCATAAAATTTTAAAGAAGTTCCTTTTTGATGCAACAACAATGTATTCTTGGATTTGTGTAACAATACCAGAGTCTCCTTTTTCTGCACCTGAATTTGATTCCAGATACTCCATCCCTGTAATGTTATAATTCCTATTAGAAGTACAATAGTATTTTTTAGTTTTGGTTTGGAAAGAAACATAACTAGTGTGAGGATAACTAGGTAACCTAAAATCATTTGAACAGTATCAAAAGGAATGTCCTTGATGATAAAGCCTTCTTGTTTGGCTACCCAATCAATAGTGCCATTCATAGTTTTAATAACCACATTATAAATGTCAGTCATGAAATTGGGGAGACTATTGAAAATGGATAAGAGAATAACTAAGATTCCCATTCCCAGAATCAACCCTAAAAATGGTATTATCAGAAGGTTTGATATAAAAAATAACGCTGGAAATTGATGAAAATAAAAAAGACTGATGGGTAAAACCCCTAGTTGGGCAGCAATACTTACCGCTACTAATTGCCAAACTTTACGGATAATCATGTTTTCGGGAAACCAAAAGCGTTGAAGTTTAGGGTATATCCAGACAATGGCAAAAACTGCTGCATAACTCATTTGAAACCCTACCTGAAACAAAAACAGGGGTTTTATCAGCAAAATAAAGAACATGGATAGTGCAATAATGTTGAAAGAGTTTGTCGGTCTATTCAAATGCATGGCATATGCCAGAAAAGAGAACATGGTTACGGCTCTTACAACAGAAGGGGAAAGGCCTGCTATAAATGCATATGTCCAAAGAAGAAGGACAATTAATATCAATTTCAGGGTCTTGCCATTTGGAAGTCGCTCTAAAGGAGACAGCAGAAACTGAAATAGCAATAATAGAATACCAATATGAAGTCCGGAAACGGCTAAAATATGAACAGCTCCAGCGTTTTTATAATTGTTATACGTGCTTTCAGAGATATCATCTCGTTTGCCCAATAGCAATGCCTGAATTACCGCAAGTTCATCTTTTCCAAAGGCTTCATTTTTTAATTTTGAAACAATATGTTCCCTAAATTTTGAAGCCAAACCAAAAATGGTTTTCTTGGGATTCTCTTTTAATTGAATATCATCGTAACCTGTTCGGATTTGATGATAGACCCCTTGCTTTTTCAGGTAGTCTTTGTAGTTAAATTGATGCGGGTTCAATGGAGATTTAATAGCTTCTGCACTAGAAAACACAATAAATTCATCATCAACCTTTAATTTGCTCATTGTGGAATCGGTTGGGAAATTTACAACTAGCTTTCCAGTACTTTTTTCATTTTCCAAAGTAATGACCTTGGCAACATAGCGCTGTGTATAATGATTTGGTTTAAGAACTTCCAAAATTTTAAGCCCCCATTGCTTGACTCCATTTATTTCTTTGTTGGAATAGTGATGGGGAAGTTTTCGAGATTCGGAAATATTAACAATAAAAACACCAAGCAATAGGGTAACGAGGATTGTGGTCAATTCAAAAAAAGGAGGTCCATTACGAGATTGTTTCCTGTTGAACCAAAATAAACACGGGAATAACCCTAGAAGGGTAAAAAAAGAGGCTTGTGGATTTATTTCAAAATAGAACCCAATGATAATGCCTATTACAAGGTATAACGTTAATTTAATAGATACAAAATTGAAAAAGTGCATTACAGAATTCGCATCGCCTTTACAAAAGCATAATTCCAATACCCCTCTCTAAGGGATGATACAATAACTCCTCTTGAGGTGGAGGAGTGGATAAATTTTATGTCATCTCCCCTAACATCAACAACCAAACCTACATGGTTTACGCGCTTTCCGCTTTTACTGGTTTTAAAAAAAAGAAGATCTCCTTTTTGTACCTGGCCAACTTTTATGCGTTTGCCCTCTTCCGCCATTTGGTAGGAGACCCTTGGGAAGGTAATATCGTTTTCTTTTAACGAAACATATAAAAGCCCAGAACAATCCATTCCTTTTCTTGTAGTGCCGCCAAATTTATAGCGAGTACCGGAAAAGGTCATGGCTGTTGCAATTACGTCTTCAACCTTTGAATTTTTCTTTTTCTCTTTTTTTGGTTTTTCCAGTGTCGGGGTTTCCTCAGAAGACCCTTCAACAGAAACAGTTATTGGAGTACGATAGGTTCTTTTTTTCTTGGCTGACCCACAACCAAAAAGGATTAAAAAGGAAAGAAAATAGAGGGCTCTTTTTAACATCCAAGAATAGCTTTTCTTCTTGGAGGCTAAATCTAAGCATTTTCAATGATTAATTTGGCTGCCAATTGACTTGCGCCTTTTCCACCCAATTTTGCTTTAAGCAATTTATAGTCTGCCAAAATACGATTTCTGTCATCACCTTCTATAATTTTTGAAAGCTCCTCTTTGATGTTTCCAGAAGTTAAATCACTTTGAATCAATTCTTTGACTACTTCTTTGTCCATAATTAAATTGACCAGTGAAATGTAATCTAAAGTGATGATACGCTTCGCGATTTGATAAGAAATCCAATTACCTTTATAGCACACCACTTGAGGGATGCCAAAAAGGGCAGTTTCTAAAGTTGCTGTTCCACTAGTAACCAAAGCGGCATGGGAATGTCTTAACAATGAATAAGTTTGATTGGATACATACCCAACATTGTTTTCTTTTACAAAGGAATTATAAAAGTCATCGGGTAAACTTGGCGCTCCTGCAATAACAAATTGATAGTTTGGAAAATCACCTCTTACAGAGAGCATGATATTCAACATTTTTTGTACTTCCTGTTTTCTGCTGCCCGGCAAAAGCGCAATGATAGGTTTTTGTGGATCTAGACTATATTCTTTTCTAAACGAAGCTTCTTCAACAATTTTCGTGTTTTCTATGGCATCGATCAGAGGATGGCCAACAAAGTTTACGGGATAATTATGTTTCTTTTCGTAAAAGTCCTTTTCAAAAGGGAGAATTACGTACATATTGTCAATATCTCGTTTTATCTTTTCAATCCTACCTTCACGAGAAGCCCATATTTGCGGAGAAATATAATAATTGGTCCTAAATTTATTTTTCTTGGCCCATTTTGCAATGCGCAAGTTAAAGCCTGAGAAATCGATGAAAATAATAAGGTCAGGATCAAACTTCTGAATATCCTCCTTGCAAAAAGCAATGTTCTTAAAAATAGTAGGGATGTTCTTTATGACTTCCAAGAAACCCATAAAGGCCATGTTTTTATAATGTTTGGCCAATTCTCCGCCAGCTTGTTGCATTAAGTCTCCGCCCCAACAACGAATGTCCGCAGCTTCATCTTTTTTCTTGATGGCTTTAATAAGGTTGGAACCGTGTAGGTCCCCGGAGGCTTCACCGGCTATTATGTAGTACTTCATCAATAAAGTTCAAACTCGACTAAAAAATTTTATAATATAAAATTACCAAAGCGGTAATTAGAGTTGCAATCATGACTCCTCTGGCTCTATAATCTCTTTTTAAACGTAGGAACCCAAAGAAGGCTATTAAATTTAAAATGGCTCCTAAGGCTAATAAACTTCCAACATGGCCTTGTTTTACAGCGGCGTTGAAGGTTTCTGCTATGCTCAAATCTGAAAAAATTAAAATATACAATAGTGTACCAAGGGTATTTGCAATGATTCCCACTACAAAACCAATTATAACTTCCTTTCTATTTTTCATTTAAACTCCAATTATTTACCTGCGGAATTGTATGGTGGGCGGTAAGGTCAAATTGTGTTGGTACAACAGAAACATAGCCCTGAGCCAACGCCCATTCATCTGTGTCCTCACCTTTATCCAGTAATTCAAATTCTCCAGTTAACCAATAATAATCTTTTCCTGTAGGACTTATACGCTTATCAAATTTCTCCTTCCAATTGGCTCTTGCCTGTCTGCAAACTTTTATCCCTTTAGGCTCATCATCCGTTTTGGGAATATTTACATTGAGCACTATACCTTTTGGAATACCATGAAGCAACGCTTCGGTCACTATAGTTTTTATGGATTTGGAAGCATGGCTAAAATCAGCTTCCCAAGAATAATCACAAAGCGAAAAACCAATTGCAGGAATACCCTCGATACCCGCTTCAATTGCTGCACTCATGGTTCCTGAGTAAATCACATTTATTGATGCATTGGAGCCATGATTGATTCCGCTAACACAGATGTCAGGTTTTCTATCCAATATTTCTTGCAGGCCCAATTTTACACAGTCGGCAGGGGTTCCGCTACAACTGTACTCACTTGGAGCGCCCTCTTCTTGATCTATGATTACTTTTTTTGAATATAATGTATTGTCTATAGTTATTGCATGCCCCATACCAGATTGCGGACTGTCAGGAGCCACAACAATGACCTCACCAATTTCCTTCATTATCCGTATTAATTCTCTAAGTCCCGGGGCAGTTATCCCATCATCGTTAGTAACTAGGATGAGTGGTTTTTTCATTTTGCATAATTAATGGCATAAAAATACGTTTTTCATAAGGATATGATGCTCTGATCGTTTAACAAAAAATTAAAAGCCCTGCACTAAACTGGCACGGTTTTTTCAGTATCTTAGGGAATTCATATCAATTGAAACGGAGGATGACGTAATGAAGGTTTGACAAAAACTGTCAAATGATTTCGCTCCCAATAAAAACCCATTTATGAAAAAGAATTTCACCTTGGCGCTTTTGGTAATTCTTGTTGCTGTAGCCTCATGTAGTTTTACAAATAAGTCTTTTGAAAACGATGATAAGGATAAGCTGTTGTTAGATTTAATAACATATGTCCTGGAACGTGGTCATTATGAGCCCAAAGATTTAAATGATGATTTTTCTTCAAACGTTTTTGATGATTTTATAGATATTCTAGATCCTACAAAAAGATACTTTTTATCTAGTGATATTAGAGAATTTGAAAAATATAGATTTCAGATTGACGATGAAATCAAGAATACGGACATCACTTTCTTCAATATTGTATACCAACGTTTAATGAAGCGAATGGATGAAGCTCAGGATTTATATGCCGAAGTGCTCTCACAACCATTTGATTATGCAATTGAGGAAAATATCAATATTGATTATAAAGATCAGGAATTTGCTTCAAACAAAAAGCAGCTTAAAGAACGGTGGAGAAAACAACTTAAATACAATACACTTGGTGTTTTTGACAATAAGATTGACAACAAACTTATGGAAGGCACCAACGCAGCCATAGGTGAAGGAGGTGATATCGCTTCCACTAACATAAATTTAAATCTGAAAAATGCCAATGGAGTTTTAAAGGATGTAACCATTGAGGAGATAGAAATTGCCTCTAGGGAGAACACTAAAAACACTCTGGATGAATTTTTCGACTTTATTGATGATTTGGAACGCAAAGATTGGTTTGTACAATATATCAATACCATTGTAGATGAATTTGATCCACATACATTCTATTTTGCTCCGGACGACAAAGAGAAATTTGATATTGGTATGTCTGGTAAGTTCGAAGGAATTGGGGCTAGACTACAAAAGAAACCAGAAGGAGCCAGAATTATGGAAATTATTTCTGGAGGCCCAGTTTGGAAAGAGCAAAGCTTGGAAGTTGGCGATGAGATATTAAAAGTTGGGCAAGATGGAGCAGAACCTACTGATATTGTGGGCATGCGTTTAGATGATGCCATTAAATTGATAAAAGGACCAAAGGGAACAATAGTTGACTTAACGGTTAGAAGAGTGGATGGCACTGTTGAAGAAGTTTCCATAAAAAGAGATGTGGTTTTATTGGAGGAATCCTATGCAAAATCTGCTACAGTTAAGAGTGAGGAAAATAAATACGGACTTATTAACCTTCCTAAGTTTTATGTGGACTTTGAGGATTATACGGAGCGCAATGCTGCAACAGATGTTGCCAAAGAAGTAGAGCGTCTAAAACAAGAAGGAGTTGAAGGTATTGTTTTGGATTTAAGAGACAATGGAGGAGGATCCCTAAAAACAGTAGTAGAAATGGCTGGTCTGTTTATTAAAGATGGGCCAATTGTTCAGGTTCGTTCCTCAGGCCAAAGAAAAGAAGTACATGAAGATAAAGATGAACGTATTCAATGGGATGGCCCATTGGTTATTTTGGTGAATGAATTATCCGCTTCTGCCTCTGAAATTTTGGCAGCGGCTATGCAGGATTATAAGCGAGCTGTTGTTATCGGTAGCAAACAAACCTTTGGTAAAGGAACCGTTCAAAATGTAATTCCTTTGGATAATATAGTAAGAAGCAATGAGCACGGAGATTTAGGTGCCATTAAGCTTACCACCCAAAAGTTTTATAGAATCAACGGAGGTTCAACACAGTTGGAAGGTGTTAAAAGTGATATTGTAGTTCCGGATAGATATAGTTATATTGATTTAGGGGAAAGAGATCAAGAAAACCCATTGGGTTGGGATAAGATCACCCCAGCAGAATATAAGATTTGGGATGGTTACATCGATTTTGAAACTACGGTTGCCAATAGTAAAAAAAGAATGGAAGGCAATCAGCAAATCAAGTTGATAGAAGACAATGCCAAATGGCTTAAAGAGCAACAAGATGAAACTATTGTTTCTTTAAGTTACGATGCCTACAAAAAAAGGGAAGAACAAGCCAAAAAACGTTCGGATCAATTTAAGAGTCTAAGAGAATACGATTCAAAATTGACATTTGAATCTTTAAAGTATGAAACCGAGCTGTTTACACAAGATTCTGTGCTAAGAGAGAAAAGAAATAGATGGCACAAGAATTTGGCAAAAGACATCTATGTAGAAGAAGCTGTGAATGTATTAAGGGATTTGAAGTTAAACAATATTAAGAACAGTGAAAGAAAATTGGCAAGCGTAAAAGGATAGATAATTTTCAATTATAAAATAGAAAGCCGACTTCTTAGGAGTCGGCTTTTTTATTGCATAATCTGAACGTTCTGAACAAATACCAACCTAGGCATTGGTTACCTTTTCTTTCTTCGGAAACCAGGATTTTGAGAACCTCTTTTTTTGTTGCGATTGGCAAAAAATTCTTGCTTCTGTCGTTGCTTTTCCTTCTGTAATGCCTTCTTTTCAGTGGCATTCATAGGTCTGTCTGTCTGCGGAAAGGGATTGTCACTCACAACTTCGATTTTTTGTTTGATGAGCTTTTCAATATCCCTTATATATGCGTTTTCTTCTGGCTCACAGATTGAAATGGAAGTGCCTTCCTCACCAGCACGTCCACAGCGCCCAATTCTATGCACATACGTTTCAGGCTCATTGGGTATATCATAGTTGATCACGTAACGAAGCTTGTCTATGTCAATACCACGAGCTGCAATATCAGTAGCCACCAATACTCTGATGCTATCAGCTTTGAAGTTTTTTAGTGCTTTTTGCCGTTGGTTTTGAGACTTGTCGCCATGAATGGCTGCACATTCAATTTTTTTCTTCTGGAGATTGCGCACAATACGATTTGCCCCGTGCTTCGTCCTTGAAAAAAGCAGCACTTGCTCCAATTCAGGATTCTCTAGAATATGCAAAAGCAGTTTGCCTTTGTCTTGTTTGTTGGTGGTATATAAAAACTGTTGAATTGTATCTGCTGTAGAAGAAACAGGGTTTACGGCAACCTTCTTTGGATTGATCAAGATTTGTTGGGACAGGCTCAAAATATTTTTGGGCATGGTGGCCGAGAAAAATAAGGACTGTCTTTGTTTGGGTAATTTGGCCAAGATTTTTTTAATGTCGTGTATAAAGCCCATATCCAGCATACGGTCAGCTTCATCCAGTACAAAATACTTGACATCCCGTAAAGAGATATATCCTTGGTTCATTAAATCCAGTAGACGGCCAGGAGTGGCAATTAAGACATCTACACCTTGTTTCAATACATTGGTTTGAGCCCTTTGATTTACGCCTCCAAATATGACTGTATTGGTGATTGTGGTGTATTTGCCATAGGCTGTAAAGCTTTCTCCAATTTGTATGGCAAGCTCACGGGTAGGAGTAATCACCAGTGTGGAAATCCTTCGTTTACCATTTTTATTTTGTTGATCATTCACCAAGTGTTGAATAATGGGAATGGCAAAAGCCGCAGTCTTTCCTGTACCAGTTTGAGCACTGCCCAAGACATCTTCTTTGTTTAAAACCAGTGGAATGGATTTAGCTTGAATAGATGTGGGCTCTGTATAGTTTTCATCTCTCAAAGCTTTGAGTAAGGAAGGAATCAATTTTAAATCTTGGAATGTCATGTTGTTTTCAATGGGTTACAGCGGCTAGTGGGTAATTGGAATTGAAAGCCCTTACTGTTTTTTAATATGGACCAAAGGTAATTGAATACAAGGGTTTCTTGTTCAGAAATCTATGAGCAATTGTTTATGAGCAGTGTTGTAAAATATTTTATTTGTCAATTCGGTATTTCTTATATTTAATAATTAATCCTTCGGCTGCTCTTATCATCATGGGTTCCGCTGAAGTAGTCCAATTGAGGGCACCATCTTTCTTGAAATCTGAATGCCTTTCGGTGTCTATTCCATTTGCGTTTGAAGAAGATATTATTACGCCATTTTTCAAATCATATATTTTGATTGAGACAGAGGATCTGTTGCTGGTATTATAATTAGAGGCTTGATTGTTGGTGTAAAGGTTGCTTGCACTATTTGATACAATTTGTCCTTTAAGGTTGATTAAAAAATCACAATTAGAATTTTCGTACAACTTTTTTAGTTCTGACTGAGAAGGTTCAAACTTTATTTCTGGTTCTATCAATGCAATATTTCTCAATGAACCTAGGGTGATTAAAGAATCTCCGAGTATTTTTTTAAATTCCTCGTAGGTTTCCTCATAAAGCCTTTTATGGTTTCTGAGTTTTGAATTAGAACGAACGTCATTAAGAATCCATTTGCCATTGCCAAAGTCCAAATTCTTTCCAGTATCGAATTCATAGGTATATTTCCCGCCAACACAAGAAAAACTAAGGATAACAATTGAAATATAGAGTAGATTCTTAAAGTTTCGAGTTCCCATTTCAAAATGTTGTATAATAAATGTAAATAGTTTAATAACCAATATAAGAATATATAGACAATGATTATATATTTCACTAAACTTGAAAAAGAAAGCTGCAGCTAAATGAAAAACAAAACCATTTATACGCTTCTCTTTATTGTTTGTGTGGTGGGTTTTTGGGTATTTGAGAATTTTTATACCCCAGATACGTATTCCAATCCAAACAGTAAGGCTGATTCAGCATTAAAGGATTCAAGATTACTGCCAGGCTCAACGACTGGAGCGATTGTGCAACATGAACATTTTATGCTTTCTTACAATGAGCCTTATGAGCAGGCGGAATGGGTGGCATATGAACTTAAAAAAAGTCATTTAACACAAGATGATAGAAGAAGACCCTACTTTATTGAAGACCCAAAAGTAAAAACCAAATCTGCGGATTGGAGGAATTATAAAGGCTCTGGTTATGACAGGGGTCATCTTTGCCCAGCGGGAGATAGGCGATTTTCAGAATATGCGTACAATGAGACTTTTTACACGAGCAATATAAGTCCCCAGGACAGGGAATTCAACGCCGGAGTGTGGAACCGACTGGAACAACAAGTACGCTATTGGTGTAAAAAAAATGGAAACCTTGTTGTGATTACTGGAGGTGTTTTAGAAAATGGATTGGAAGAAATTGGGGAAGAAGATGTGGATGTTCCAGATGCATTCTATAAAGTGGTTTTCAAGAAAAATGGAGATTCTGTGGACGTTCTTGCTTTTTTAATGCCAAATAAAGAAAGTAAGGCGAAGTTGGACAGTTTTTTGGTTCCCATTGATGAATTGGAAAGAATAACATCCATCGATTTTTTTGAAAAGCAGTCCAAAGCTTGGCAAGAAAAGGTGGAAGGAAAAGTAAATGTTTCTGGTTGGCAGTTTTAAATACCATCTTTTAGACGATTGGAGTCTAGCTTTAAAAAAATAAAAAGTAGCATCGTAAAGAATATCAATCCAGAACCTCCATAACTAAAAAATGGCAGTGGAACTCCAATGGTAGGGAGCAACCCAATCACCATTCCAATATTGATAAAATAATGGATTAACAATATGGAAATAACTCCATAACCGAACATTCGGCTAAAATCATTTTTCTGTCTTTCCGCAATAAAAATCAACCGTAAAAAGAAAAAGGAAAAAAGCAGAATTACGGTAACCGTTCCCATAAAGCCCCATTCTTCCCCCACAGAACTAAAAATATAATCCGTATGTTGTTCTGGAACAAAGTCTCCTTTGGTCCGCGTACCTTCCAAAAACCCTTTTCCAAAGAATCCACCAGATTCTATTGCCTTTTCAGATTGATACGTATTATAACCAATAGTTTTTCTAATTTCTTCTAATTTCTTCTCGTCTTTTTCCAAGCTAAGCCATAGAGCAAAACGATCACGGTGTCGTTGTTCAAAAACATTTTCATAAACAAAGCCAACAGACAATGAAAATAGAACAGAAGCTACAATGCCCCCTACTAGTGGCAAAATGGGAATCTTTGTGGACTTTCTTTTAAAAATAAAGATTAAGATGGTCAGTGTTACCAGCCCAATGGCCACCCAAACCGTTCCAAACATTAATGTAGCGGCAAACAAAATGACAATGGTCAACAAAATCCCAAAATAGTACAATGGAAACCCTTCTCTAAAAAGCACAAAAAAGAGAGAGAAATAGATGAGGGAGCTTCCAGGATCTGGTTGAGGTAAAATAAGAAGTGCCGGTAATAAAATGATTAGCAATGCGTATAATTGATGCTTTCTATTCTTTATATCTGTCTGAATATCACTTAGATATTTGGCCAATGCCAGCGCAGTGGCAACCTTTGCCAGCTCCGAAGGTTGCAGGTTAAAGAACCCCAAATCATACCAAGATGTAGCTCCCGCAATGGTTTTCCCAAAGACAAAAAGTCCTAGTAGCAAGACCATTGATATAATGTAGAAAATGGATGAGAAACGTTCAAAAAAATTGGTTTCGATAAAAAGGACGAGAACAACTCCTGCAAGGGCCAATCCTATGAAGAATAGTTGTTTTCCATAAAGCGTGGAAAAATCAAAAATTGAAGCGTTGGGGTCACTTAGTGTTGTGGAATAAATATTGATCCAACCAATAAGAACCAAACACGCATAAAGAAAAACCGTAAGCCAATCTATTCTACCAAAAAGCCCTTTACCAGACATATTCATTTATCTTGAAAGGTTCTCCACTATATGGCTTTGCATATTCGTGTTCCAATGTCTTTTCTAGCATGCGTTTTTCTAAATCTTTTCTGGTGATTTCACCTTTTATGTATTTCTCAATGAGCAGGGAAGCAATGTGGCCGGCGTATCTAGAACCATAATATCCGTTTTCAATATACACAGCTAAAGCTATTTTTGGGTTTTCAACAGGAGCGAAAGCTACAAAAACAGAATGATCCGTAAGTTGCATACGTTCTCCATTAACTCTCACAAAATTTTCAACAGTACCTGTTTTTCCAGCTATTTCAATTCCTGGTATTTGTACCCATCTTCCAGTTCCATATTTATAAACATTGGCCATACCTTTAATTACTGGCTCAAAATGTTCCTTGTCTATTGTAGTTTGATGTGGCTCTGTATACTTGGGGTCTATGGCTACAGTGTTTCCTATATTTTTAATGATGTGTGGGGTATAAAAATATCCTCTATTTGCAATTGCAGCGGTCATGTTGGCCAATTGTAAAGGGGTTGCGGCAACTTCACCTTGACCAATAGCATTGGAGATAATTGTTGAAGAGGCCCAGCTTCCATTACCATACCATTTATCATAAAAAGCTTTACCAGGAATTCTGCCCGGTGCTCCCGTAGGAATATCGGTGCCTAAGTAACTCCCAAGTCCAAAACTTTTCATATGTTTTTCCCAAACATCCATACCTTCATCCGTGGTTGGATATTTTTCATAAATTTTTCTGAAAGTACCCGCAAAATAGGCGTTGCAGGATTGATAGATACCTGAATTCATATCACGCACACCGCCTCCACAGTGACATCCTTTCTTTTGGCTGCCTACATAAAAACCGTTGTAGCATCTAAATTTTGTGCTTGGATCAATAACACCTTCTTGCAGGGCAACTAAGGCATTCATCGTTTTAAAAGGAGAGCCGGGGGAAGGTTGGGCTAGTATAGAACGATCCCAAGTGGGTTTGGAAATAGTATCATAATGTAGCTTACTGTAGTTTTTAGAACGTTCTCTTCCGACCAATAAGGCAGGATCATATGTGGGACCTGATATCATGGCCAAAATTTCACCAGATTTAGGGTCAAGGGCCACAATTCCTCCTCTTTTTCCATGCATTAACCTTTCTCCATATTCCTGTAGCTTTTTGTCCAAGGTGATATGGATTTCTTTCCCTTGTTCAGGTAGCGTATCCAACTTACCGTTTTTGTAAGGCCCTATATCTCTATTAAAACGGTCTTTCTGGATAAACTTGACCCCTTTTCTTCCTCTAAGGATTTCTTCGTACTGTTTTTCAATACCTGTGCGCCCTTTTAATTCTCCGGCTACGTAATAAGGGTTGTTTTGCAAATCTCCTTCATTTACCTCACTTATATACCCCAATACATTTGCTGCGCTGTTTGTAGTGTAATAACGCAAAGATCTCTTTTGAATATAAAAACCAACGTAGTGCCTCATCTTTTCTTGAAGTCTTGCATAATCTTCTTTTGAAAGTTGGGGTACAAGAACAGATGGGAGTCTCGGTGAGTATATTCTGGCCCTCCTCATCTTCTCAATAAAAGCTGGTTTGTCAATACCAAGGAGATTACAGAATTCCAAAGTGTCTAATGGTTTAACTTCACGAGGTATGAACATAACGTCATAAGCTGGTTGGTTTCCCACCATAAGTTCACCGTTTCTATCGTATACGTAACCCCTTTCCGGGTAATCATAAATTGCTTTAATTGCCGGGTCTTCCAAAGTTTGATCAGGAGAAAAACTAAAAAGTTGTAAATAGGAAAGCCTGCCTATAAAGGTGAATCCTATCACGACAATAATGGAAGATAACAGCAGTTTTTTCATAGACGATAAAATTAGACAAGCGTAGTCTTATGTATTTCAACGAAATAGTAGTCTTTTTATTCGCTTTGCGGGCTAAAAAGTGAACTAAACAACGTACATAGAATCAAAGTTACAACACCAGTGGCAAAAACCTTTTTCAAAATTAAAAGGAAGTGTGATATACTTAAAATTTCCAATGAAAAGAAAACCACTTGATGTATTAATACTAAAAGGCCCAAAAACGTGATGCGCTGTACTTTGGTGGTATTCTTAAAGCTAAAGTTTTGAAATTCATAATTTACTCCAAAACAAAAACGCATTATCACTGGCCTTATGTAGGCTACGGTCAATGAGGCAATGGCGTGTAATGCCAAGGAATCCGAAAAAATATCAATCATAAACCCTAGGAAAAATGCAGCTAGCATAAAAACAGCCCTATTTCCTTTAATGGGAAACCAGTAAAGAAAAATAACATAGACCAAAGGGTTTATAAAGCCAAGGAAGTTTAAGGTGTTAAAAATTAATACTTGGGTAAGGACAAGTAATATAAATCGAAAACCGTTTAAGATCAAGCTGCTATTCATCCGTCGTTTTTGCCTCCAATTCTTTAATCTCTTCCTTGTTCATATTCTTTATGAGATAGACATTTTTAATATTGGCCATATCGTTGAATAACTCAACATCAATATTATAAAAGCTTCTGGAAGCATTTAGGTCATATTTTTTGATAACACCAATAGGAATGTTTTCAGGGAAAATACTGGACATTGCCCCTGTAACAATAGTATCACCAACAACCAAAGGAACCAGTCTAGGGATATCAATGAGCTGTACAACCCTATAATCTTGCACGTCCCAAATTAGTGAACCAAAGTAATTAGTGTTCTTTATCTTGGCGTTAATATTGGATTTTGTATTGAGTACGCTCTGTACTGTAGCAAATTTTGAAGAAGTATTTTCAACAATGCCCAAAATTCCTTTAGTGGTAATTACACCCATATCCTGCGCTATACCATGTATTTCTCCTTTGTCTATGGTGACGTAGTTCCTTGGAGAGGAAAAACTATTTTTTATTAGATTGGCAGTAATTACTTCATAGTTTTTGAAAATACTGTCTTTCTCTTGAACGGATTCTTCAGAAGGATTAAAAAGTAATTTTCGCAGTTGTTCATTTTCTTCAACAAGCCTATTGTTTTCTTCTCGTAATCCAAAGTAAGATGAAATATTAGCAGATGTGCCATACACATTGCCCATTACCCATTTTGAAGAATTGAAAAACTTGGATTGATGATATGAATGGGTTCTAATGGTTAGTGTAAGGGAAATAACCATAAGAAAGCCATAGAGAAATGCATTTCTGTAACTTAGAATAAAATTGATGATGCGCTGCATGCAATCGTATCATTAGGAAAGTTAATAAACTTTCAAATGGCCATTAAACGGTATAAAAACCGAACTACTTTATTAATATACTTTTATATCGCTCTAAATTTTTGAGGGCTATACCCGTACCTCTTACAACAGCCCTTAATGGGTCTTCAGCAATATAAACAGGTAAATCAGTTTTTTGCGAAAGTCTTCTGTCCAAGCCTCTTAACATAGATCCTCCACCAGCTAAGTAAATACCGGTATTGTATATATCCGCAGCCAATTCAGGAGGCGTTTGTGATAAGGTTTCCATTACGGCATCTTCTACCCTTAAAATACTTTTGTCAAGTGCTTTAGCAATTTCTCTGTATGAAACTTGAACTTGCTTTGGTTTTCCGGTTAATAAGTCTCTTCCTTGGATTGACTTGTCGTCTGGCGGAGATTTTAAATCTTCTGTTGCGGAACCAATTTCAATTTTTATAGCTTCTGCTGTGCTTTCTCCAACATACAAATTGTGTTGGGTTCTCATGTAATAGATAATATCATTGGTGAAAACATCACCTGCAATCTTAACGGATTTATCACAAACAATTCCTCCAAGTGCAATCACCGCAATTTCTGTGGTACCACCACCTATATCCACAATCATGTTTCCTTTGGGCTGCATAATATCCAATCCAATACCAATAGCTGCTGCCATAGGTTCATGGATTAAATAAACTTCCTTGCCATTTACCCTTTCAGCTGACTCTCTTACGGCCCGCATTTCCACTTCGGTAATACCGGAAGGAATACAGATGACCATTCTAAGGGCAGGCGGGAACCATTTTTTCTTTAAAGCCGGAATATTTTTGATGAACATGTTGATCATCTTTTCCGAAGCGTCAAAGTCGGCAATTACGCCATCTTTTAGAGGTCGTATGGTCTTAATGTTCTCATGGGTTTTCCCCTGCATCATATTGGCTTCCCTACCAACTGCTATAATTTTTCCAGAGACTCGGTCTCGGGCAACAATGGACGGGCTGTCAACTACTACTTTGTCTAAATGAATTATCAGGGTGTTTGCAGTACCAAGGTCGATGGCGATTTCCTCGGTCATGAAATCAAAAAATCCCATAAAAAGTGTCGGTTTTTTGGATTAAAAGTAAATTTTATCGGCTAAAGTACTAAAATTAATGCTTAAAATGTCTAGTGCCAGTCATTACCATAGCCAGCCCATTTTCATTGCAATAATCTATGCTCAGTTGGTCTTTTATGGAACCTCCTGGTTGTATCACACTTTTTACACCCGCTTTATCCGCAATTTCTACGCAATCTGGAAAAGGAAAAAAGGCATCACTGGCCATTACAGCACCATCCAATTCAAAATTAAAAGACCTGGCTTTGTTTATAGCTTGGTTTAAAGCATCTACTCTGGAAGTCTGCCCTGTGCCACTGGCACAAAGCTGCTTGTTTTTTGCCAGGACAATGGTGTTACTTTTAGTATGCTTACATAGTTTGGAGGCAAATATTAAATCTTCTATTTCTTCAGAAGAAGGTTTTTTATCTGTTACAGGGGTCAAGCCATCAGATGTATCGGTCTTAAAATCCTTGTCTTGAACCAAAACTCCGTTAAGACAGGTTCTTACCAAAGTATCAGGCAGATCCACTTCATTTTGAATAAGTATGATTCTATTCTTTTTGCCTTTAAGGATCTCCAAAGCATCAGCAGAGTAACTAGGGGCTATTACTACTTCACAGAATAATTTATGAATCTCTTCCGCTGTTGATGCATCAATTTCAACATTGGAAATAAGAAT
This sequence comes from Flagellimonas sp. CMM7, assembly GCF_021390195.1. NCBI lineage: Bacteria > Pseudomonadati > Bacteroidota > Flavobacteriia > Flavobacteriales > Flavobacteriaceae > Flagellimonas > Flagellimonas sp. CMM7. Next base: position 2,504,998 of record NZ_CP090003.1, read on the forward strand.
GCCCCCAAAGGCAGAAACTGGGTCACCAGCAAGGGCATCAACATACGCCTGGCTTATAGTATCTCTTGTTGCCAGACCACAAGCATTGTTATGTTTTAAAATGGCGAAAGTGGGCGCATCATTTTTAAACTCTCCCATTAAATTTACCGCAGCATCAACATCCAAAAGATTATTATAGGATAGTTCTTTTCCGTGAAGTTTGGTAAACATAGCTTCAAAATCTCCAAAGAAAAAACCTTTTTGGTGTGGGTTTTCACCATAACGAAGCACTCTCCCTTTTTGTTCGCTTATCTTCAATACGGCCTCATCATGATTTTGATTGAAGTAGTTAAAGATAGCGGTATCATAGTGAGAGGAGACATTGAATGCTTTAGAAGCAAAGCGTTTGCGGTCTTCAAGTGTGGTTATACCATCACTTTCAGAAATAACATTAAGGAAATCTCCATAATCTTCCATTGATGAAACACACAACACATCTTTAAAGTTTTTGGCGGCAGCACGTATCAATGATATGCCACCAATATCTATTTTTTCAATGATATCTTGTTCAGAAGCACCACTGGCAACAGTTTTTTCAAAAGGGTACAGATCTACGATGACAATATCTAGTTGAGGTATTTCAAATTCCTCCATTTGGGCAACATCACTATCATTGTCCTGTCTATTTAAGATTCCCCCAAAAACCTTGGGATGTAATGTTTTTACACGACCTCCCAAAATAGAAGGGTAGCTGGTTACATCTTCGACCGGGACTACGTTTATTCCCAAATCTCGAATGAATTTTTCTGTTCCCCCTGTGGAATACAAGGTTACTCCAAGTTCGTCTAGTTTTTTAACAATAGGTTCCAGTCCGTCTTTGTGGAAAACCGAAATAAGTGCAGCCGAGGCTTTTTTGGCAGTGTTCATTTTGTGTCTTAAAAATCAATTTCTTAAGCACACAAAAGTAAATTTTTTGTTACTAAAAAGTTAGAAGGGTTATCAACAAAATGGCACTAGTTTTAAAGAATTTCAGCCACTTTTTCATTTACAAATTCCAAAAAGCGTTCATCTTCTTCCGTGAACGGATCAGGAGTATTGGAATCTATATCGATTTGGCCTATATTTTTGCCATCTTTAAATAATGGGACAACGATTTCAGACTTGACGGTAATACTGCAAGCAATGTAATTGTCTTGAGCTGCAACATCCGGTACAACAAAATTCTCATTGCTTACGGCTACTTGGCCACAAATACCTTTTCCAAACGGAATAATTGTGTGGTCTGTAGGTGCACCTACATATGGGCCAAGCTTCAATTCGTCCTTATCGCCATTTTTAAAATAGAACCCTACCCAATTGTAATACGTTATGGAGTCTTTTAGCAATTGACAAACTTCGGTTAAACGGGTTTCTATGCTTTTTTCTTTTTCCGCTAGGATGGAAGTTACTTTGGGTTTTAGGGACAATAACATGAAATTATTTTTTTACAAATTTATTTTAATTGAAAGTTTTTTGTCTTCTTAAAAGACTAAAAATTACACAATAAGGTAACCTAAAGTTTAGTTAATGAAAAGGGGTTAAAATCCTTTAAAGTGAAATAAATCGTAATTTTGCTCTTGTGAAAACAGTTTTTCATCATACCGTTTCAGTGTTACTTGCCATCATGGTATTGCTTTCCACCCTTTCATGGACCGTGGACAAGCATTTTTGCATGGGGAGGGTTATGGACATTTCACTGTTTGTTGCTGCAGAGGAATGTGGTATGGAGGCCGCAATGTCCTTAATGAAAGACAAAGTGGCGGAAAACCATTGTTGCGACGATGAGTCCTTTACTTTTTTTGGTCAGGATGACCTTAAATTTTCGTTGGATGATTTGGAGCTAGAGCATCAACAGTTTCTAGTTGCTTTTACATGTTCTTATCTTGATAGATTTGTTCCGGTTGATAAGCTTCCGGTTCCTAACGAAAAATACCCGCCACCTCTTTTGGTCAAAGACATAACTGTTTTGGACCAGGTCTTTTTGATTTGATGTTTTTGAATTTTTGGAATGAAGTCCCAAATGGACTGAAATCGACACATCGTACTGTGTCAAGTCAAAATTCAATACATATCAATGAAACAAATAATATTATTACTTTTTTGCCTTCCAATGATGGTGGGCGCCCAAAAGAAAATTCAGGGTATGGTCATGGAGGCCAATACCGAAAATAAACATATAGGACTTGGTGGTGCCAACGTCTATTGGTTAAATTCTCAAACAGGTACCATTACTAAAAATGATGGGACTTTCAGTATACCTTATCTGGAAGAATACAATAAACTGATCATAAGTTTTGTAGGTTTTAGAACAGATACCTTGATTATAGATGAACCAAAAATGGTGCATCATTGGTTACAACCTTCCAATCAGTTGGATGAGGTGGTAGTGCGTAAAGAGAGAGATGCCGTACAAAAGACATTTTTTGCCACGCAAAACGTAATTACGGTCAATAGTGCTGAACTTTTGAAGGCGGCATGCTGTAATCTATCTGAAAGTTTTGAAACTAATCCGGCAATAGATGTCAATTTCAATGATGCGCTTACTGGAACAAAACAAATTCAGATGTTGGGGCTTACCAGTCCTTATTTATTAATTACCCAAGAGAACATTCCAATGGTAAGAGGCGCCTCCCAAACATATGGGCTCACTTTTACCCCTGGTACTTGGGTAGAAAGCATTCAAATTACCAAAGGAGGCGGGAGTGTGGTGAATGGATACGAGAGCATTTCAGGTCAAATCAATACCGAGTTACAAAAACCGATGACAGATAACCCGGTATTTGTTAATGGGTATGGAAATTTAAATGGGCGTTTGGAATTGAATACCCATTTAAATACCAAATTGTCTGATAAATGGAGCACTGGATTATTTATCCATGGCAATAGAAGGGATATTGAAGTGGATAATAATGACGATGGATTTTTGGATACGCCTCTGGCCAATCAAATTAATATCATGAACCGATGGCAGTATCAAAACCCAGAGAAAGGATGGGTGACCTTCTTTAACCTTAGATTCCTTAATGATGAAAAACAAGTAGGGGAGACTAATTTCAATCCGGATACAGATCGTTTCACTACGAATGCCTGGGGTAGCGAAATTGATACACAAAGATTTGATGGCTCAGTAAAATTAGGATATGTTTTCCCGGAATTACCATTTCAAAGCTTCGGTTTTCAAGCTTCCTATAGCAGTCATCAACAGGATTCTTATTATGGCTTCAATGTGTACGATATAGACCACGAAAGTATCTATTCAAACTTTTTGTTCAATTCAATTATAGGGAATACAAAGAACAAATTTAAAACTGGATTGACCTTTGCATATGATGGCTATGATGAACTGGTAAATAATCAGGATTTTGAAAGAGTGGACAGGTCTGTTGGTGCTTTTTTTGAATACAGTTATACCAGTTTGGAGAAGGTGAGCTTAACAGCTGGTCTAAGATTGGATTCTCATAACCGATTGGGAACTTTTTTTACACCAAGATTCCATATTCGATATACTCCTTGGGAAAAAGCCAGTATAAGAGGGTCTTTTGGCATAGGAAGAAGGGCTGCGAATATTTTTGCTGAGAACCAAAGGTTGTTTGCTTCGGCAAGAACTATTCAACTTAATGGCAATGGTGGTGATATTTATGGTTTTGATGCAGAAAAGGCGATGAATTTTGGCATAAGCTTTTTACAGGGGTTTACATGGTTGGAAAGGCCAGGGAACTTTTCTGTGGACTTTTACAGGACCGATTTTGACAATCAAATTGTAGTTGATTGGGAAAACCCGGGAGAAGTCAGTTTTTCAAACTTGGAAGGAAAGAGTTTCGCGAATAGTTTACAGGTAGAATTGAACCATGAAATACTTCCCAATTTAGAAGTTAGGACCGCCTATAAGTTTTATGATGTAAAAACAGATTTTCAGACAGGGCTCTTGCAAAAACCCTTACAGGCTCGCCACAGGTATTTTGCCAATGTTGGTTACAATACAACAGAAACAGAGAATGGCGGTCAATGGCGATTTGATTATACACTTCACGCTTTGGGTGAGCAACGCTTGCCAAATACTTCTGCAAATCCTGTAGGTTTTCAACTTGGTGATTTTGCGGAAGGTTACAGCTTAATGAATGCCCAAATTACTAAAGTGTTTTCAAAAAAGTTTGAAGTATATGTAGGAGGTGAGAATTTGACTAATTTTAGACAAAACAACCCAGTTTTGGGAGCAGAAGACCCATTTGGTACAAATTTTGACACAACAATTATATACGCTCCCATTTTTGGAAGAATGCTCTATGCGGGCTTTAGATTTAAATCGTAACACCTAAAAAATAGATAAAAATGAGAAACATAGTATTGACCATAACGTGCATATTGATTTCGGCAATTGGTTTTGCGCAGGACAAAAATAAAAAGGTCGCTTTTGAGGTAGATGGCAAATGTGAAATGTGCAAAATGCGGATAGAAAAAGCGGCCTTGAATGTTACGGGGGTCAAATATGCCACATGGGATATTCCCTCGCACCAGTTGTCTTTAGTGGTAGATGAAAGAAAGACAGATCCTATGAAGATTAAAACGGCTTTGGTTGCAGCTGGGCATGATACCAAAGAACTTAAGGCAACAGAAGAAGCCTATGATAAGATTCATCCTTGTTGCAAATACAGGGAAGATAATTCAGACGACAGTGATAAGCATTAAATGGAACAAACGTATTCAATCATTGGAATGACCTGCGAAGGTTGTGTTGCTTCAGTGTCAAATAAGCTTTCTAAAACAAAGGGAGTTAAAGGAGTTAAGGTAAGCTTAGAAGATGCGCAGGCAAGAATTGTGTCCAGACACCACCTTTCTACCAGTGCATTGCAGGCCGCTTTGGGAGGTAAATATGCTATTGAGGAAGAACATTCAGTTATTTCGATGGTAACGGTAGAGGAAAAGTCGAAATGGGTGCAATTAAAGCCTTTGTTCTTGATTTTTGCTTATTTGTTTGGAGGCTCCATTCTTTTGCATTTTAAAAACTGGGATACTGGTGAGGCAATGTTGGATTTTATGGGCTTGTTCTATGTAGTCTTCAGCTTTTTTAAATTCTTGGATTTGAAAGGTTTTCCAGAAAGTTTTGCAATGTACGATCCTTTGGCAAAACTAATTCCAGCCTATGGTTGGCTATATCCTTTTATAGAGTTGGGATTGGGATTACTTTTCTTAATGCGATTGAAGATAACCTTTGCACTAATTGTGACCATCGTTATTCTGGGAATTACAACTATTGGTGTTACCAAAACCTTGTTGGACAAAAAAAGTATTAGATGCGCGTGTTTGGGCACGGCTCTAAAACTGCCAATGACAGAAGCAACGTTTATCGAAAATGCCATTATGTTGGTTATGGCTGGTTTGATGCTTGCGGGCTAAATAAAAATGGAATTAACCCTTTTTCATGTTCTTTGTTTTAAGTCTTGAAAAAGGGTTTCTTGTTTATTTCAATTTTATCACAAAAGCATTTGTACCCAATAGTTTTGGTTTTAGATTGTTGGGTATTTTTATGGTTAATCCATCCTTGGAAGATGTGCATTTTAATTTTGTATTAAAACCAAGAATTCTTGCTCTAACATTTTTTTGAGGAACGTATCCTGAAAACTTTATCTCAGAAGGCAGGTCGTTCTGACCCTTTTCTGTGAGGTAGATAAGATAAATGGAACCATCGGGTTTAGACGTAATACAGATATTATCAAACTTATAAGGTGCCATAGATCTAGTGCCATAAATTGCTTCGTTGTTTATGTTCATCCAATCTGCCATTTCTTGGAGTAATTGATAAGCACCATCGTCCCATTCTCCTTCTGGACTTGGGGCAATGTTTAATAACAAATTACCTCCTTTGGCCACAATATCCACAAGAGTATGCACAGCTTCGCGACCAGACATATACTTTGCATTAAAAGAATATGACCAGGAACCACCAGCAATAATACATGACTCCCATGGGTAGGGCAATGGTTTTTCAGGAACTCTATTTTCCGGAGTTAAATAGTTTTGGTTAATACCGTGAACTGCGCGGTCTACAACAATTAACCCCGGTTGTTTGATTCTGGCCTTTTTGACCAATGCATCCATTTTAATGTCTTGGTTGATGATTCTATGTTTTAGATAACCATTTTCGTTGTCTTTCAATTGCTGATCGTACCAGCTGGTTATTGAAGATTTGGGGGTTTTAGCGACCCAACCGCCATCCAGCCAAAGAATATCCACTTTACCATAGTCTGTAAGTAATTCTAAAATTTGATTATGGGTGAAATCAACAAATTCCTGCCATTTTTTTGGATTGGCCTCAGGTTCATAATTTACATTACGGTCTCTAGGAGGGTAATAAGGGTCCCAATAAGATGGCTCGTGCCAGTCCGGTTTTGAAAAATATGCCCCTGCCCAAAAACCTTCCGCTCTAAAAGAATCAAAAATCTCCTTTGTTATATTCGCTTTGGGATGTGTTGAAAATGGAGTTTCCGAATCTGTTATTTTGTAGTCCGTATATTTTGAATCGAACATAGAAAAACCATCATGATGTTTGGTTGTAAAAACCACATATTTCATTCCTGCATTCTTTGCTGCGTTTGCCCATTTATCTGGATTGAATTTAGTTGGATTAAATGTTTTCTTTAGATCCTCATATTCCTGCTTATAAGTATAATAATCCATGGGGTTAGATCCCTTCGTGCGTTCACACCATCCATATTCTTCAGGACAGAGTGACCATGATTCCACAATTCCCCATTGGCTGTAGGTTCCCCAGTGCATTAATAACCCAAATTTTAAATCTTGCCATTGCTCCAGCTTCTTCAGTACCAAGGGGTCTGTTTCGGGAACGTAGCGCTCATCTTCATAAATAGCCTGGGCATTTAAAACACCAATGTTTATAATTAATAAGAATAGGCACCATTCTAATTGTTTTTTTATTGATTGATTTACTCTCATTACTGTTTTATTAAAATTAGATATTGATAATTGAGTTGGTTTATTCTATTACACTGAATTGAGAAGATATAGATGCTTCGGAGTTTCCACCTACCATAACCTCAAATACACCCGGTTCTACCGTTCTTTTCATCTCACGGTTCCATATGGCTAGTTCATCTTTGGTAAGTTCAAATTTCAGCTTTTTCTTTTGTCCTTTTTTGAGCATGACCCGTTTGAACCCTTTTAATGTTTTGTTGGGAGTGGTAACACTTCCATGTAAATCATTTAAATATAATTGTACCACTTCTTCACCATCTTGCTTTCCAATGTTTTCAACTTCTACAGTAACTATAATTCTTTCACCTGGTCTAATTGTTTCCGAGGATACTTCAATACTATTGTAAGCAAAGTGTGTATAGCTAAGACCAAATCCGAATGGATAAAGAGGATCTTGACTTTCACTCACGTACCTGTGTATTGCAGAGGGCTTTTGATTGTAATAAATGGGTAGCTGTCCAGTTGATTTTGGAAAGGTAATTGGAATTCTTCCTGCAGGATTATAGTCGCCGAACAGAACATCTGCTACAGCTCTACCTCCAAGTTCACCTGGAAACCATGCCTCAATGATTCCATCTACATTATCATTGATCCAATTAATAGACAGAGGTCTTCCGTTTACTAGCACACATACCACGGGAGTTCCTGTGTTCACAATAGATTTCACCAGTTTTCTTTGGGCTCCATATAAATCCAAACTGGCTACATCTCTGTTTTCTTCAACCAATTGACTGGATTCGCCAACTACAACAATGGCTATATCAGAGCTCTTGGCCAATTCGATGGCTGGCGCAAGGTCAATTTTTTTTAAATTCCACCTTAGATGAGCTCTGGCTCCCCAGCCTCCTTCCCACATTTCGATCCGTATTTTGTACTTTTTTGCAGCATTTAAAACAACGGGATATGTAACTATGTTGGTTGACCCCTTTGACCAGTTGTCAATAACAAGTTGGTCATCTATCCACATTCGTATTCCGTCATCAGAGCTTAAGCCTAACCATCCATCAAAATTTTGATTCGTTTTTAGATATCCCGTCCATCGAATTGAAAAATTGTCATCATTTATGCCAGGTCCAGGGAACCAAGGCCAATCAAACTCTAATTCTTCATCAATTCTTTTAAGTACTGCTTTTCCTTCAAGATTTCTATTGTTGAAATACTCTCCAATAAGCCCATTTTGCTTTTCATCTGGGGTAAAAAGATTTTGTTTTTGTATTATCTGACCTTTATTGATAAGGGGTACACCTTCTTCATATGCAATGGTGGCTTTATTGCCAACTACCTGTTTTATGCCCTCCAAAACTGTTAATGCTTTTTTGTTTCGAACTGAATATCCACCCAAACGACTTGCATCTGCATTAGGGCCAATAACGGCAATACGTCCATTTTTTTTCAATGGGAGTATATCGGAATTGTTTTTTAATAGACAAATTGATTTTCTTCCAGCTTCAAGAGCTATTTCTTGATGTTCTTGTGTGTGTGTACTCTTGGCGATAATTCCTTTTTCGATATATGGATTTTCAAAAAGGCCCAAAACAAATTTCAACCGCAAGACCCCTTTTACCGCTCGGTCGATAGCTTTTATGCTCAATTTATCCTCATTTATCAATTCAATAAGGCTTTTTTGCCAAAACTGATTTTCGAAGTCATAAAACTGCATATCAACTCCGGCATCAACAGCTTGTCTTATGGCTTCTTTTGGAGAATCAGATACAAAATGTACGGTTTGTCCATATTTTATGGCCCCCAAATCAGAAATCACAATTCCTTTAAAACCCCATTCTTTTCGAAGCACGTCGGTCAATAGCCAATTGTTAACCACACAGGGGATGCCGTCCAGTTCGGAATATGCACACATTGCACCAAGTGCACCTCCTTTTGTGTAGGCCTTTTCAAAAACCGGCAAAAAGTCTTCACGAGCGGTTCGTTCTCCCACAATGACAGGTGAGGAGTTACCGCCGGCTTGAGGGTAGCTGTGTACTGCAAAATGCTTAGGTTCAGAGATTACACTATTGGATGCTGCCAAAGTATCCCCTTGCATTCCTTTTATCATGGCAAGCCCTAGTTCACTTGCTAAATACGTGTCTTCTCCAAAAGTTTCGGCAACTCTTCCCCAACGGGGTTCACGTCCAATACCAAGTACGGGACCTAAAGCAAAGTGCACACCATGACCCCGAGCTTCTGTACCAATGGTTTTCCCCACCCTTTGCATTAAATCTGTATCCCAGGTTGCTCCCAACCCTATGTTCATGGGGAAAGCTGTACTTCCATCATCAACATATCCATGCAATGCTTCGGCCATAATTAGTGCAGGGATGCCCCATCTATTATTTTTTATAATATACTTTTGAAGGTCGTTAATCATTTTTTCAGACTTAGGATATAGATCATGGATAGCACCTACTCCTAAATCTTTGATAGTATTGGCTGCCTTTTGTTTGTCGAATTTTTGGTTCGTTTTAAAAAAATCACCTTTATACATGTCCATTTGGCGAACCTTTTCTTCCAAGGACATTCTTGAAAGTAAATCGGATACTCGCTCTTCAATTGTTAAAGTAGAATTTTGATAAGGGTAAGACTGTGCGGCTATAGCAGTTTGAAATAGCAAAACAATTCCAATCATAATTTGAATTCTGGACATAACAACTTTTTTTCTTCCTGTTTTCACAATCTTTCTTTTTTTGATTTACTAGTGCGTTCAAATTAATTTATGATGATTTCATCTGCAAAAACCCAGGATGGAAGCCCAGCGGCATGATGCCAATAGGGTGTCTCAGTATTTTTTGCATGTACTTTTAGATATCTAACCTCTCTGGGCTCAAAGGCCAAATCAAAACGTTTGATATCATTTACCTTGCTTGTTTTTTGCAAGGGAACAGGATTCTTTATGTTGCCCAATGATGTAAAATTTCTATTATCAATAGATGCAGAATAGCTTACTGAAGAAGGAAGAAAGACCACATGATTGGTTACCTGCAAAAAAGCTAGTGATATAGTGCTTATGTTTTGAGATTCTCCCAAATCAATAATCACTTCCATATCATTGCCTTCGTACCCGAGCCAATTTGCATAGAAACTACTGCCGCCCAATGCGCCATCTGTTAATATTAAAGGATCTTCATTGGCATATTTCTTGGGCTTTGTCAACGTAACAACTTTTTTGCCTTTAGCCTTATTTGGTTTTTGTGCGATTTTTAGGGCCGACATATAATTAGAAGCATATTCGTTCACAGTAAAACCCATTTCGTTCATCAAGGTGATATTGTTTTTTCTGGCAGTATTTATAAAGTTATCCAGTAGGGAAGCAACCATGGGGTTGATTGTTTTTTTGGATTCTTGATTATTTACCAATAAACTATATTCTGTAGTTATGTTTTTTCTGCAAGCTTCTAAAATTGCATAATCAATGCCCAGGCGCGCCATTTTAACTCTTTCCATTACTTCGGGTCTGTGAGCCACCGCTTTTTCTGCTTCATCAAACAATTGTGCATATTCGCTAAGCAATTCTGGGTTTAAATAAGATGAAAATGCTTCTGATGGATCACCGTACAAGAAGAGGAGAAAATCATTGTCCTCTTGAATTTTAGTATGTATTAAATCAATATATTTCTTTACAAATGGACCGGCTTCCTGATAATATCCTGTGGTGAATTCTTTCAATAGTTCATCCATATCCAAATCAGGGTTCCAGAGCAATCTAGCAGTTACATATGAGCGCAGTTCAAAAAGTTCACTAGGATTATGGCTATGTTGCTCAAAAACCCACTTGGCATTATTGCCCCTAAACAATTGAATATTGGGTTGTAAAGTATGGATATTAGGGAATGGGGAAAGGAAATTGGTAAACTGTGTGGTATAGTCCCAAATACGAATGTTATTGGTCAGTTTTCCCCAACCAATAAGATCGCTTGCAAAATCTGTGCACTTTTCTGAGATAGGGGCACTGCGGTCGCATTCTATGGAGCATAGGGTAATCAATACATTTGGTTCCGGATGTGTTTTTGGAGGTTTGCGAGTGTACTGATAAGCCAAGGTAGAAATGGTCTTATCTGGAAAAGATTTGGCGACTTGATTTACAAAATGAATCATTGTCCCGGAAGGACTTCCTTCTTTTTCATCGATTATACTGCAGTTATTGCATTGACAGTGCTGTTGGTTATCATCTTGACTCACTGAAATTACTGAAGCTGTTGGATTTCTTTTAAAAAGCGAAGCAACAGAGTCCTTGACTATTTGAAGTACTTTTTCATTGGTAAGACAGAGTTGGGTAGGCAGTCTTTTTTCGCCTCTTAAGGCATAGTATTCTGGATGCGATTCGTAGAATTCCTCTTCGGGCACAAATCTATGAAAGGTATGTACTTTGGCTTCAGGCACATATTTTGGGAAGGCTTCATAGGTAACCTTCTGTTGATCCGCAAATTCATGGTTTTCATAAAATAGTTTAGAATGTACGGTTCTGGTGGTGATTTCTGGAATATAGCTGTAATCAATAGGTTTGAGAGAGACAGTCTTGGATAGCGGGACTTCTTCAACTCCGGGAGCATACCATTTACATCCTAAATAATTACCCAAAAATTCAAAAACTGCATTTTTTAAGGCTTTATCAGAACCACCTGAAATAAATATATTTTCGTTTTCTGTTTTGATTCTTAGTTCGTGTGGTTGTAAATCCTCTTCTTTGATATTTCCAATGTAAATCTTTTTCTTGCCAATGGTCTGTGAACTTTCATCAACAATCTCCAATTTAGCGTTACCTATCTGGTTGAGGTATTGCTGCAGGGTTTCAGCCGAACTATATTGACTTTGTGTAGCACTATCTATGAAGACGATTTCATATGCTGAGCTTCCATTTTTGATTAAAGTGAGCTCATCTGTGGAACATGAATTGAAAAGTAGCGTGAAGCTCAATAAAACTACAAAGATGTTATTTTGCATTGGTAAACTGATAAGCGGTTTATTTACTGGTTGTTATTTTATGGAAGCATCATACATCGCTTTCAGAAGGCTGCTTTTTTCTTTGGTATCGTTCCCAAGTTGCCAGAACATTATACCTCCCAATTTCTTTTTTAATGCATACTCTGTTTTTAGTCTAACAGAGACCGTATCATCATAACTTATAAAAATGCTATCCTTTTCGCTATAGAGGTAGGGTGCTTTTGCAATGGAATCCCAATATCTTTTGTAGTTTGTATCGACCTCAAATTCTTTCCTGATTTGACTATAGCCGCTCCATCCAATATGGGCGCCCGTATTTGATTGATAAAGTCCATTGTTCACAGGCGGGACTCCTTTCCATGCTCTGCCATAAAATGCCGAACCTATAACAAGCTGTTCCGGTTTGACTCCATTTTCAATACAAAAATTGATAATTTTTTGAGCTGATCTTGGTCCATAATCACCGTTACCGCCTTTCTGTGATTTCCTATAATTCTCAATAAATTCAGCTGCAGGAGTATCTTTAATGTCTTCTTCTTTTATGTATCCCAATGGGGTATGATGCCCTGTAAAAGGTGAGCTTCCACCTACCTGATCATATGTCATCACATTCATAAAATCAGCATATTTCATGACTTCCGTAATCTCAATGTTGTTGTAATAGCGTTTCCATCCTGCGGATGCAAACGTTAGTATCTGTTCTCTTTCTAAGGTATTTAGAGCTTCGCGCAATTCTTTCATCAACAAGGTGAAGTTCTGCTTGTCTTCCGGCCTTGCCCCTGTATTTGCCGCTGGTATAGCGGGATACTCCCAATCAACATCAAGTCCATCAAGCTGATATTCTTTATTGAAATTTACTACACTTTCCACGAATTTCTTTCGATTCTCTGCGGTATGGGCCATATCTGAAAAGCCATCCGCCCCCCATCCGCCGCAGGCTATCATTACCTTTAAATGCGGGTGTTTTTCGCGATGGGCAACCAGTTCATGAAGTTTTTTGCCATTTTCTGCATGCCTAAACTTCATCTCACCATCAATAACATTGGTGAAAGAAAATATGATATGTGTTAATTGCTCTAAGGGAAGTTGATCCGGGCTATAGTTTTTTTCCGGAACATAATATCCCATTACCACAATTGAATCTTCTTTTTGTTTTTTGCTATTTACAAAAGAAACAACAAGGAATACAACAAGGAAGGCGGTGAGGAGTTTAATGTATTTCATGAGAAAGGTGTTTTGTATTCAAAAATTAATCAATTAACTCCCTTTGCTCTAAACTATTAGTCAGAAAACATTTGAGAAAGTATAGACGACTGATTTAGAGCTAAAAAATCTATTGAGATGTGCTACTTCCAATTACTTCAATAAAAAAACCGCTCCAAATTTGGAGCGGTTTTTTTAAAAAATATTTGAGTCCCTAAAGGGATTACATCATGCCAGGCATTCCACCGCCGCCGCCCATTGGAGGCATAGCTGGAGCATCTTCTTTAATATCTGTCAATGCACATTCCGTAGTCAATATCATTCCAGCAACAGAAGCTGCATTTTCCAAAGCAACACGAGTTACTTTAGTAGGATCTATGATACCTGCTTTCATCATTTCAACATACTTGTCAGATTTGGCATCAAAACCAAAATCCCCTTTACCTTCCATAACTTTAGCAACAACAACAGAACCTTCACCACCTGCGTTTTCAACAATGGTGCGCAATGGAGACTCAATAGCTCTAGCAACAATTTGAAGTCCGGTTTCTTCATCAGCATTTATTGCATCTACTTTAGAAAGAACAGATTTTGCTCTTACCAATGCAACACCACCACCTGCTACAATACCTTCTTCAACTGCAGCTCTTGTCGCATGCAATGCGTCATCTACACGGTCTTTCTTTTCCTTCATTTCTACTTCAGAGGCAGCACCAACATATAGTACGGCAACACCACCGGCCAATTTTGCTAAACGCTCTTGCAGTTTTTCCTTGTCGTAATCTGAGGTAGTAGTCTCAATCTGAGCCTTGATTTGGTTTACACGAGTTTTGATGTTTTTAGCAACACCACCACCATTGACAATTGTAGTATTGTCTTTGTCAATAGTTACTCTTTCTGTAGTACCCAACATATCAATGGTTGCAGTTTCTAAAGAGAAACCTCTTTCTTCAGAAATAACAGTTCCGTTAGTTAGAATAGCAATGTCCTCTAGCATAGCTTTTCTTCTGTCACCAAAACCTGGAGCTTTTACTGCTGCAATTTTTAGAGAACCTCTTAGTTTGTTTACAACTAAAGTCGCCAATGCTTCACCATCAACATCTTCTGCAATAATCAATAAAGGTTTTCCAGATTGTGCCACTGGCTCCAATACAGGAAGCAAATCCTTCATTGAAGAGATTTTCTTATCGAACAAAAGGATGTATGGATTGTCCAAATCGGCAATCATTTTCTCTGAATCGGTAACAAAATATGGAGAAAGGTATCCTCTGTCAAACTGCATTCCTTCCACAACGTCAACGTAAGTATCCGTTCCTTTTGCTTCTTCTACAGTGATAACGCCTTCTTTTCCAACTTTTCCAAAAGCTTGAGCAATCAAATCTCCGATTGTTCCATCGTTGTTTGCGGAAATAGCGGCTACTTGCTTAATTTTTTCTGAGGAATCTCCAACTTTTTTGGATTGCTTTGAAAGGTTTTCAACGATAGACTCTACAGCCTTGTCAATACCTCTTTTCAAATCCATTGGGTTGGCACCTGCAGCAACATTTTTAAGCCCTTCTTTTACAATAGCCTGCGCAAGAACGGTTGCGGTAGTGGTTCCATCACCTGCTAAATCGTTGGTTTTAGAAGCAACTTCTTTTACCATTTGAGCACCCATGTTTTCAAGAGGGTTCTCTAATTCAATTTCTTTTGCAACGGTAACACCATCTTTGGTTACTTGAGGAGCACCAAATGATTTACTGATGATAACGTTTCTTCCTTTAGGACCTAAGGTAACTTTTACCGCGTTGGCCAAGGCGTCTACACCTTTTTTTAAACCATCACGTGCGTCTATATCAAACTTAATATCTTTTGCCATTTTTCTTTAGTTTTAATTAAACAATTGCTAAAATGTCGCTTTCACGCATCATCAAATAATCTGAGCCATCTAATTTTAACTCTGTACCGGCATATTTGCCATAAAGAACAGTGTCTCCTACCTTAACCGTGATTGCTTCATCTTTAGTTCCTGGGCCAACAGCTACTACTTTTCCTTTTTGTGGTTTTTCTTTTGCAGTATCTGGAATTATGATACCAGAAGCCGTTTTTGTTTCAGCTTCAACAGGTTCTATAAGAACTCTGTCTGCCAATGGTTTGATGTTAACTTTAGCCATATTTTTGTTTTTTAGGTATTTGTTTTAAAAATTCTGGAAACTTTTGGACAGAAATTATGCCATTGCAAAAAAACTGACATTTTTAGAAAACAAAAATGCCAGCTTGTCATTGAAGCTGGCATTTTGTATTTATTTTGTCATTAATTTTAATTAATGGTATCCGCTGGATTGCTATTGTCAGTTGCTGGAACCTGTTCCGGAACTTCCTCTGGAACCGTTTCAGGAATTGTAGTCTCAATATCATCTCCTTGTAACAACTTAGAATCTGCTTGGCTGTAGCTTCCTTTAAGGGAAACATTGGAGAGCAGAATCAGTACAATTAACAACGAAGCAAGGGTCCAAGTACTTTTATCTAAAAAGTCCCCTGTTTTCTTTACTCCACCCACAACTTGGTTGCCACTGCCGCCAAAAGAGGAAGATAACCCACCCCCTTTTGGATTTTGAACCATAATGACCAAAACCAACAAAAGGCAAACAACAATAATCAATATTAAAAAAATCGCAAACGTACTCATTGTCTCTATCTTATTCGTTTTCTTTCTGAAGCTTCTTCACCGCCCGAATTTGGTCTGCAAAGAAACCATTTTTTTCTGGATATTTCAAACTCAATATTTTAAAGGCTTGAATGGCTTTTTTATACTTTTTTTGTTCCAAATATACTTTGGCCAAAGTCTCGGTCATCAACTCATTTTTATCCATTTTTGTGGACTCCTTTATGTTGACTTTTGACTTTACATGTTCATTTGGAGTTATTTTTGGTTTATTCTCAATAAACTTGTCCAGCAGGTCGAATTTCTTCTTTTTTTCTAGCTCATCATTTACTGAATTGATGGTTTCTTCATCTGAATTTTTGGAAGCCAACTGTAGCCATTCTTTGAAAGAATGCTTCTCCTTTTTGGTGAAAGGAATAGGTTTTCCCAATTCCAAATTTGTCTCAGAGACAGGTTCTTCTACTTCCTTGATAGAAGATTCTTCAGGTTTTGTTTTTTTGTTTTTAAAAAGTGCAGGGTTTAATATCTGTTCTGCATCTTGAATGTTCTGGGGCAGTGCACTTTCTTCAGATTCTCCTAGTATGATTTCTGTATCTGGGTTGGGTTCAATCTCTTCAGATACTGCTTTTTTATCTTCAAGCTTAGTTGTTCTTCCTGCAATGGTATCCGCAATATTGTTTTGGATAAACTCTTTGGAGGTGACAAAATCAAAAAGGACATCTCTATCAGCAGTGTGGGCAGCCGTGACTTTTAGTGCATTGTTGTATTTATAACTGTCCAGATTTTTAAGCCCTTTCAAATGCAGTGCTCTGGCTGCCTGAAAATACGGGTATTCTTCAATAATATCTTCCAATGCCCGTGTTTGTTTTGGGGAAAGGATGGTATTAGATTTTTGAAGAATTTGTATGAAATCCGATACATTCATATTTACTACCAATTGCCTAAAGATGCATTAAAAATATCTTGAGTAATACGTTCAAAAATTTCTTCGTGTGCTGCACTTTGCACTGAATTTAAAGCAGCGGCGGCATCAAAATCAAAAAAGAACGAGAAGCGACGTTCAAAATCCGCATCCTCTTTTGTTGTGTTGAAGAATCTGACATTCACACTCATGGTAAGTCGGTTCTGTGCGGTCAGTTGATCTGCTGTTGCTGTCATGGGGGTAACTCTGTACTCCACAATTTCTCCTTCGTACAGCAAATCTCCGTTGCTACCTGTAAGGGACAAACTAGTAAGATTATTGATTAAATCCTGGAGGGCCAAGGTGAAATCCCGATCTAATCCAGGTTCAATTGTTGATCCTGGACTCTGATCCGCATAATTTTGGAAGAAATTCACTTGAAAGCTTTGAGCAGTGCCGATATCGGCTCCGGAAAAATTATAGGCTCCACAACCATAAAAACTAAGTGCTAAAGCAAAGAGTCCAATTGTTACACTACTTTTTTTTATCAAAATATTCAAATGCTTTAATCCCATAATCTATAAATCGTACTGCTTAATTTTTCTATATAATGTTCGTTCTGAAATCCCAAGTTCTGAAGCAGCGGCTTTTCGCTTACCGCGATTTCGCTCCAATGACTTCTTGATCAGTTCAATTTCCTTTTCCTGTAAAGATAAAGTTTCTTCCTCTTGGATCTCTTCGGCAAAATGATAACGGTCCTCTTGTGGTTGGGCAGCAGTCGAGGTTGTTTCAACAATTGGTTCTGGCAAGTGCAAAACTTCCGCTACATTGTTTTCTTGTGGCCGAGCTTCTTCATCCTTATTTCCATAAATTTTACGGATCAAAGTCTCATTTTCTTCCTGTACTTTTTCAGAATCATTGTTTTTTAATAACTCCAAAGTAAGTTTTTTAAGATCGTTAAGATCTCCCTTCATATCAAACAAGACTTTGTAAAGAATTTCCCGTTCATTGCTAAAATCTCCTTCTTTCTTTGTTTGGCCTATAACTGCTGGTAAATTGGTATTGCTAGAGTTGGGCAAATAGCCATTCAACGTTCCTGCAGTAATGGTCCTGTTTTTTTCGAGAACAGAAACCTGCTCTGCAATGTTTCGCAATTGCCTAATGTTTCCAGGCCATCTGTACTTTATTAGTAATTGTACTGCTTGCTCTTCCAACCGAATCGTTGGCATTTTGTATTTCTGACCAAAATCTGAAGCAAATTTCCTGAACAACAAATGAATATCTTCCTGACGTTCACGTAGTGGAGGAATATTAATTTCTACAGTACTTAATCTGTAGTATAGATCTTCCCTGAACTTTTCTTTTTCAATAGCCTCAAACATATTGATGTTAGTGGCCGCCACAATCCTGACATCGGTTTTTTGTACTTGTGAAGAACCAACTTTTAAGAACTCACCGTTTTCCAATACCCGAAGCAATCTCACTTGGGTTGTTAATGGTAATTCCCCAACTTCATCTAAAAAAATTGTTCCACCATCGGCTACTTCAAAATACCCACTTCGGGTTTGGGTAGCACCGGTAAATGCTCCTTTTTCATGTCCAAACAATTCACTGTCAATAGTTCCTTCTGGAATTGCACCACAGTTTACCGCAATATATTTGGCATGTTTACGGTGTGATAATGAATGTATGATTTTAGGAACAGCCTCTTTACCTACACCACTTTCTCCGGTTACCAAAACCGAAATATCCGTGGGAGCCACCTGTATAGCTTTTTCAATAGCACGATTTAACTTTATATCGTTGCCAATAAGCTCAAAACGTTGTTTTATGGATTGAACACCTTCCATATTTTAATTATTCTTTGAATATTCAACAGCTTCACCAATAAGTGTGGCTGAGGTACATTCGTTTATTTTTACGTGAACAAAATCGCCCACTTTATAATTTTCCTTTGGAAAGACCACAACCGTATTTTGTGAATTCCTTCCCATCCAATGATCATCTGATTTTTTTGAAACACCCTCAATAAGAATTTCTTCAGTTTTGCCTACATGCTGTTGCGTTCTATAGAAACTGTGTTTTCTTTGCATTTCGATGATTTCTTGCAGGCGTCTCTTTTTTATCTGTTCTGGAATATCATCATCCAGTTTTCTTTCAGCTAAAGTGCCCGGTCTTTCGGAATAAGCGAACATAAAACCAAAATCATATTTCACATATTCCATTAAACTTAGAGTGTCTTGGTGATCTTCTTCTGTTTCTGTAGGAAAACCAGCAATCATGTCTTGACTTATACCACAGTCGGGAATAATTTTTCGAATATTATCAATCAACTCAAAATACTCTTCTCTTGTGTGCAAGCGGTTCATCGCTTTTAAAACACGGTTACTTCCACTTTGAACGGGTAAATGGATAGAATTGCAGATGTTCTCATATTTTGCCATTGATTCAATGACATCCAAAGTCATATCCTGCGGATTTGAAGTGGAAAAACGAATCCTCATTTTGGGCTGTGCTTTTGCTACCTGCTCTAAAAGGTTGGCAAAATTTACAGAAGTGGCCTTTTGCATTTCCGTAGCTTTTTCAAAATCTTTTTTCATTCCTCCGCCGTACCAGAGATAGCTGTCTACATTTTGTCCTAAAAGGGTAATTTCTTTAAACCCTCTTTCCCAAAGATCATTAACTTCTTCTAGAATGGATTGTGGGTCGCGGCTTCGTTCACGACCGCGGGTAAACGGTACTACGCAGAATGTGCACATATTATCGCAACCACGGGTAATGGAAACTAAAGCGGTAACCCCATTGGAATTTAAACGAACGGGAGCAATATCACCATAGGTTTCATCTTTAGAGAGTATAACATTTACTGCGTTTCTGCCCTCATCAATTTCTTGGACAAGGTTGGGCAAATCTTTGTAGGCATCTGGTCCTACCACCATATCCACAATCTTTTCCTCTTCTAGAAACTTACTTTTTAAACGTTCTGCCATACAGCCCAATACCCCTACTTTCATTCTGGGATTGATTCTCTTGACTGCATTAAACTTTTCTAAACGTTTTCTAACGGTCAACTCAGCCTTCTCCCTAATGGAACATGTGTTGACCAAGACCAAATCCGCTTCCTCTAGTTTCTGTGTAGTATTAAACCCTTCTTTTGCTAAGATAGAAGCAACAATTTCACTATCGGAAAAATTCATGTGACAGCCGTAACTTTCTATATAAAGCTTTCTGCTGTTCTTTTCATTTTTCTCCAAAGTCAGGGAATTGCCTTGTTGGCTTTCATCAATAATCTTTTCTATGCCTGCGTTTTTGATCATTTCTCCTAGAATGGGCTGCAAAGATAATGCTTATTCCACTTTAGTGACAATTTGGCAGTAGTATTTAATACTATATTTATGAATTCTTTAGTTATTGTATGCTCAAAACAAAACAACAACTTAATCAATCATGAATTTGAGTGTCTTGTCCCAAAAAATCAGCGAAAGTAAATCTGTAGATTTTGGTAGTGTTTTTAACAATTCAATCGAGCTTTTTAAAAAAGTATGGTTACAAGGGTTTATAACCATCCTCTTAACTTTTGTGGCCATTGTTCCGTTTTACATTTTGCTTTATGCCCCCATGATTGCCTTTGGTATTGCGGATCCAGAGTCTTTTAATAATGAAGAAATGCCGCCAGTCGCAGTGATTCTTATGCTTTTGTTGATGCCAATAATTTATGTGGGAATCATGATGGTTGCGCTATGCTTAAATGCTGCGTTTTTGAGAATTTGTAAGTTGAAAGATTTGAATGAATTGGGTTCTGATGATTACTTTTTTTATCTCAAAAAGGAACATCTACAAAAAGCGGCTTTATTATCACTTTTAATGATTGGATTGGCTTTGTTGGGAATGTTGACCTGTGGATTGGGAATGTTTTATCTGATGGTCCCCATGTCTTTGTTCCCTGCGTTTTTTGCGTTTGACAAAGAGTTAACCGCAATGGAAATTTTAAAGGCAAGTTTTGCATTGGGCAATAAAAATTGGGGAGTCATTTTTGGTTTGATATTGGTGACAGGGCTATTTGCTCAACTTGGGGTACTGTTATGTTTTATAGGTGTTCTTTTTACCGCAATGTTGAGTAAGATTCCGGTGTATTTTATCTACAAGGATAGCATTGGGTTTTCTCCCAATTCTTAAATTTTCACAGAACTTGGCGCAACTTTGTTTAAGACTTACTATCTAAAGGGTGTTATTCTACCCAAAAAACTTAAACAATAATGAAAAAGAAAGTCTTATTAATTCTATCCTTGATCACACTGGTATTTGTATCGTGTGATAGCAATGATGATAATGACGGTTACGCAGATTATCAGGTAGCCAGGGCATTGGTCATGAGTAAAGCAGAATTTGCCAATAGCGTGGATATTATCGCACCACGCCCAATAGACGAATCTGGTAAAATTTATACCTATCAGGATTACATTTTTATTAATGATAAATATGAAGGTGTACATGTCATTGATAACAGTAATCCGCAGCAACCGAAAAAGATTTCATTCATTAAAATTCCTGGGAATGTAGATGTTTCTGTGAAGGATGATTTTTTGTTCGCAGATAGTTTGATGGATTTGGTTGTTTTGGATATATCGGACATCAACAATATACAACAGGTCAACAGACTGGAAAGTGTTCTCTACAACAATGTTTTCTTCCCTTTCGAAGCTGATATTGTGGAATATGAGGAATACAATTATGAAACTGAAATCCTAATAGGATGGGAAACGGTTACAGAGCGCAGGTTGATTGAAGAAGTTGAACAAACCAGAATCGATTTTTTCAATGATATTGCTGTAGCCGAATCAGCCAATGGAGGTGATACTGGACAAGGAGGTTCTTTGGCGCGATTTAAAATAGTAGATGAGTATTTGTATGCAGTGGACAGCCATAATATTAATATATTCAATATTTCTGATTTAGAGAACCCGGAAAGTTTAGAAGATGTTTACGCAGGGTTCGATATTGAAACCATCTTCAATAGAGGTAATCACCTGTTCTTGGGAAGTATGCGCGGTATGTACATATATGATATTTCATCACCAGCTACGCCAACATTTGTTTCGGAATTTCAACACGGTACGGCCTGCGATCCAGTTGTGGTAGATGGAGATTATGCTTATGTAACCCTTAGGGGTGGGAATGAATGTGGAGCTTTGGAAAGCGGTTTGTTCATTGTTGACATCTCCAATATAGAAGACCCAAAGTTGGCTGTTGATTATCCTATGGATGAGCCTTATGGGTTAGGTATAAAAGATGAAAAGCTATTTGTTTGTGATGGAAGCTCAGGCCTAAAAGTGTATGACAAGACGGACGTTGAGGATATAAAAATATTAAACCATTTTAAAGATATTGTTACGTTTGATGTTATTCCATTGGAAAGTCACTTAATAATGGTTGGGGACGAAGTCTTGTACCAATATGAATATTTGGATGATGAAATAAAACTCATAAGCCAAATAGGACTCAATTAACATGGGAGGCAATATATATAAAGGTATTCTCTGTATTGTGTTACTGGCAATACATCTAAGCTCCTGTTCTAATGATGATGACAATGAAATACCGGCGGCCTGTCGGCTAGGACCAGATCCAGGTGAATGTCTAGCTGCAATTCCCAGATACTATTTTGACAAAGAAGAGCAAAAATGTAAGGAGTTTACATGGGGAGGGTGTAATGGAGTAGTTCCTTTTGAAACAATGGAGGATTGTCTGGAATGTGAAAGAAATTAAATGCCATAGTATTGGATTTATAGAAAGGTGCTAAGACTAGACCTCACAATCAGAATAAACCTTTTAACTTAGATCATACGATATTGATAAACCTTGTAATTTTCTTAGACAAATCAAGTGTGAAGTTTATATGAAATATCCTGTTTTTAACAGGATATTTTTTTTAAATGTATTTTTCAAAAAATCTAAAATCGAAAAATTCATATACTTTTGTTACCCAAAACTAATTGCATGCCAAAGAATTTAGTTATTGTTGAGTCCCCAGCAAAAGCAAAAACCATAGAACGTTTTTTAGGAAAAGATTACCAAGTAGAATCAAGTTTTGGTCATATAGCGGATCTCCCATCCAAAGAGCTTGGTGTAGATGTAGAAAACGATTTTAAGCCAAAATATACTGTAGATAAGGAGAAGAAAGCCTTGGTCAAAAAATTAAAAGATTTGGCCAAAAAAGCAGATACTATATGGTTGGCCAGTGATGAGGACCGAGAAGGAGAGGCTATTTCTTGGCATTTGGCGGAAGAGTTGGGCTTAGAGAAAAGTAGAACTAAACGTATTGTTTTCAATTCCATTACTAAATCTGCAATCCAAAAAGCCATTGAAAACCCAAGAGAAATCAACTACAATTTAGTAAATGCGCAACAGGCAAGAAGAGTTTTAGATAGATTGGTGGGGTATGAGTTATCACCCGTACTTTGGAAAAAAATAAAACCAGGTCTTTCTGCAGGTAGAGTACAATCTGTAGCGGTAAGATTAATAGTAGAAAGGGAAAGGGAAATTGAGGCTTTTAAACCAGAAGCGTCCTTCAGAATAAAAGCAGAATTTAAAACATCCAATGGAAATGTTTTTGCCGCTAAACTGCATAAGACTTTTGCCACGAAAGAAGCAGCAGAAGCATTTTTAAAGCAGAACATTGGTTCGGATTTTTCAGTTGCCAATCTCGATAAAAAACCAGCAAAAAAATCCCCTGCAGCACCTTTTACGACATCAACCTTGCAACAAGAAGCTTCCAGAAAACTATATTTTTCGGTTGGTAGAACTATGCAGGTTGCACAACGCTTGTATGAGGCCGGCCTTATTACATATATGAGAACAGACAGTGTTAACCTTTCCAAAGAAGCATTGAATGCGGCCAAAGATGCAATCATTCAAAACTATGGGGAGTCTTATAGCAAGGTGAGAAGCTTTACAGGGAAATCCAAAGGTGCTCAAGAAGCACACGAAGCTGTCCGTCCTACTGATATGAAATTACAATCTCCGCAAATAGAACGTGATCAAGCAAAACTTTATGAACTTATATGGAAACGTACCTTGGCTTCACAGATGAGCGATGCAGAGTTGGAACGAACTAATGTGAAAATAAAAGCAAGTTCTCATTCGGAAGAATTTACTGCAAATGGAGAAGTGGTAAAGTTTGATGGTTTCCTTAAGGTGTATTTGGAAGGTACGGATGAAGAGGATAAAGCAGAAGAACAAGAAGGAATGTTGCCGGCAATGAGCGTTGGTGAAGCCTTGCAAAATAATTTTATTACAGCTACGGAACGTTTTTCAAGACCACCATACCGTTATACAGAAGCTTCCTTGGTCAAAAAGTTGGAGGAACTTGGTATAGGAAGACCATCAACATATGCCCCTACAATTTCTACCATACAGAACAGGGGTTATGCAGAGAAGGGAACGGTAGATGGAACAGAAAGAAATTATGTGCAGTTAGTTTTGGAATCTGGTCAATTTGCTGAAAAGAATTTATCGGAAATGGTAGGTTCTGACAAAGGGAAGTTGGTTCCCACAGATATTGGAATGATTGTGAATGACTTTTTGGTCAGTAATTTCACAACCATTCTTGATTACAATTTTACAGCCAAGGTTGAAGAGAATTTTGATGAAATTGCCTCTGGAGATGAAGATTGGCAAAAGATGATGAAAGATTTTTATAAAGATTTTCATCCCAAAGTTTTAGATGTTGAAGAAAATGCAGAACGAGCAAGTGGAGAACGTATACTAGGTACTGATCCAAAATCTGGAAGACAGGTGGCTGCAAGACTAGGACGTTTTGGCCCAATGGTGCAGATAGGGACAGTAGATGAAGAAGAAAAACCGCTCTTTGCAAGTTTGTTGCCTGAACAATCTATTACATCAATAACATTTGATGAGGCCATGGAGCTTTTTCAATTGCCAAGAAAGTTAGGAACATATGCAGGTGAAGAAGTTGAGGCCAGCGTAGGAAGATTTGGTCCTTATGTTAGGTTTGGCAAAAAATTTATATCCTTGGCACAAGGAGAAAGTGCTTTTGATGTAGATATGGAACGTGCCATAGAATTGATAAAAGAAAAAGAGAAAGCGGACGCTCCCATTGCTCATTACGAGGATAAAGAGGTTACCAAAGGTAAAGGTAGGTTTGGACCATTCATAAAATGGGATGGTATGTTTATCAACGTAAACAAGAAATACGATTTTGATAATCTTTCTCAAGCTGATATCATTGAACTCATTGAAGCAAAGAAAATAAAGGAGATTGAAAAGCTGATTCAAGAATGGCCAGAAGAGAAAATTCGAATTGAAAAAGCAAGATGGGGAAGGCATAATATTATAAAGGGAAAAATTAAGGTTGAGTTGTCTAAAGATGTAGATGCAACTAAAATTTCTTTAGAAGAAGCACAAGCCTTGTTAGAAAAGAAAGCACCTAAGAAAAAAACCAAAGCAAAGGCTAAGAAGTAGTATGGCATTCGATTTTTTGGTCCCTATTAAGGATAGGGTCCTAGCATTCTCAGAGTTATTGCCTCCACAGGCATTGGGTAAAAACATCTTCAAGCATACCGAGAAAAAAGGATTACCTGTTTTCGCAAATGCAACCGTAGCTATTTTTGGGGTTCTAGAATCCAGAAATGGATTTGAAAAGAAACCAGAGCGATTGAATATTGATGAAATACGTATTCAGTTGTACCGCCTAATGGCCGGTAATTGGAATTCCACCATACTGGATATTGGAGATATAGAGGAAGGGAATACGGTAGAGGACACCTATTTTGTGGTCAAAGAAATTGTAGCGGGCCTGTTGGAAGAAAATATTATACCTATTGTAATAGGTGCAACCCAAGACATTACATTTCCCACGTACAGAGCTTTTGATAATATAAGGGATATGGTCAATTTGGTATCCATAGATAGCCGTTTTGATTTTGGTGAAGATGAAGAACTCATTTCTTCTCATTCCTATATGAGTAAAATTATCACGGACAAACCCAATAACCTATTTAACTTTTCCAATATAGGTTACCAAAGTTATTTTAATGCTCAGGAAGAGATTGATTTAATGGAGCGCCTTTTCTTCGATGCTTATCGGTTGGGAGAAATAGCTGCTAATCTGGAATTGGCAGAACCGGTATTGAGAAGTTCTCATATTGTAAGTTTGGATTTACGTGCAATTCGCGCTAGCGAAATGGGTTCTTTTAAAAACTTTTCCCCCAATGGTTTTACCGGTAGGGAGATTTGTGCCATTGCAAGATATGCCGGTATTAGTGATAAAGTATCATTGTTTGGTATCTATGAAGGAGAGAATTCTCCACAGGCATTTCAAATGATAGCTCAAATTATTTGGTACTTCATAGAGGGTATTAGTTTTAGAATAAAAGAATTCCCAAGTTCCAAAAGTGAAGATTTTACAAAGTTCACAGTTCCTACAGATACAGAAGAACTGGTATTCTACAAGAGCCATGTAACAGAACGTTGGTGGGTAGAGGTTCCATCAATTTTACCCGAACATACTAAAACAAATTCGGCGGCGTTATTACCTTGCACCGAGGAAGACTATCTGGATGCTTGCAACCAGAAGATTCCGGAAAGGTGGTTCAAGGCCTATAGAAAGGGCTTTAACTAAACAAATTAAATTTTAAGCATTAATTGTTTTTACACAATAATTTATTCAAAAAACAGTTTTGAGAATAATGAATTTGTGTTATACAGTTTATAATCTTAAATCGAAAATTTAACCTAAAGTATGAGAAAGCTATTCTTTTCATCTCTAGCACTTGTTTTTTTACTTAGCAGTTGCGGTTCAAAATCAAAGTCAAAAGGTGAACTCGTTGGAGCCCAAGGAAAAAAGTGGTATCCAGAGAAACCCTACGGAATGGAACTGATTCCCCGCGGCTCCTTTGTAATGGGTAAAGCTGAAGAGGATCAGGCGAAAGTATTGAACGCTCCCACCAGAACAGTTACCGTACGTTCTTTTTACATGGACGATACGGAAATCACTAATAGTGAGTACCGACAGTTTGTGGAGTGGGTAAAAGATTCCATTACCAGAACCAAATTGGCCATTCTTGCCGATGAACTGGGCATTAGCCCAGAAGATGAAGGTATTGGAGAGTATGCTTTTAAAGATACTGACACGACCAGAATTTCAGTTTATGACAAATATATGCTCGATAACTATGCCGGTTTAGGTGAAACCGGTTATGAAGGAAGAGCATTAAATACCGATGTTGATTTGGTATGGGACACATCAGAATACCCAGATGAATATTATGCTGAGGTAATGGATTCATTGTACATTCCAGAAGAGGAAAGCTATAATGGACTAAGAACCATTGATGTAACCCAATTAAAATATAAGTACAATTGGATGGATATTGAAGCTGCTGCCCGTGCTAAAAGTGGTAGAAGAAAAGATTTCATCAAACAAGAGGAATTGGAAATTTATCCAGATACTACAGTTTGGATTCGTGATTTTGAATATTCCTATAATGAACCTATGCACAATGACTATTTTTGGCATGATGCTTACAGCGATTATCCTGTTGTTGGGGTAAACTGGCAACAAGCAAAAGCGTTTTGTTCCTGGAGAACAAAATTCAAAAACGATGACCAGAAAAGTCGTGGAAGACAATTTGTAAATCAATTTAGATTGCCTACCGAAGCCGAATGGGAATATGCCGCTAGAGGAGGTATTGAAGGAGGGACTTACCCTTGGGGTGGACCTTATGTTATAAGTGATACAGGTTGTTTTATGGCAAACTTTAAGCCTCAACGTGGAGATTATGCTGCAGATGCCGCATTGTACACTGTAGAAGCAAAGTCTTATGAGCCAAATGAATACAATCTTTACAATATGGCGGGTAACGTATCTGAGTGGACTAGCTCCAGTTTTGATCAAGGCGCCTATGAATATCTGTCTACGATGAACCCAAATATTGGTTCAGGACAGAATAAGAGAAAAGTAATCCGCGGTGGATCTTGGAAAGACGTTGCTTACTTCTTACAAGTAAGTACTAGAGACTATGAATACCAAGATTCAGCAAGAAGTTACATAGGTTTCCGAACTGTCCAAGATTATATGGGCGAAGAGGATTCTACAAAGGGGCAAGGGCTTCCAAACTAAATACAATAAATTAAACGAGAGAACATTATATAAACCAGTAACCAAATACTTATTTATATAACTTAATTAAAACTAGAATTATGGCACAGTCAAAATCAACAAAAAAGCTGTTTAACATGGCCTACGGGCTTGGAGCATCGGTAGTAATTATTGGTGCATTATTTAAAATCCTTCACTGGGAATTTGGACCACTGACCGGTGGATTACTTCTTGCAGTAGGACTTATTACTGAAGCATTAATTTTTGCTATTAGTGCATTTGAACCAGTAGACGATGAATACGATTGGTCTTTGGTGTATCCCGAATTGAACAACGGTCAGGCTAAAGGAAACAAGAATGACGCTAAGCAAGCTCAAGAAGCTGAAGGTCTTCTTTCTAGAAAACTTGACGATCTTTTAAAAGAGGCTAATATTGATTCTGAGCTTTTCACAAGTTTGGGCGATAGCATCAAGAATTTTGAAGGTGCAGCTAAAGGTATTGCTCCAACTACAGATGCTATTCAGCATACTAAAAAGTATTCTGAAGAATTGTCTCATGCTGCAGCTCAAATGGAATCTTTGAACAGCTTGTACAAAGTACAATTGGAAAGCGCAAGCAGACAGGCCTCTATTAATGAGGAAGTAGTACAAAATGCCGGTGCATTAAAAGATCAAATGGAATCTTTGGCAACTAACCTTTCTTCATTAAATGGAGTATATGGTGGTATGTTAACCGCTATGGCCAAAAACTAATTAGGGATTTGATTGATATACCAAACCCAAATCAAATTAATTATTAATTCTAATTAGAAAAACATGGCAGGAGGAAAACAAACACCACGTCAGAAGATGATCAACCTTATGTATTTGATCTTCATCGCGATGTTGGCCTTAAATATGAGCAAGGAAGTTCTTGCAGCGTTCGGTATAATGAACGAAAAGCTTCAGACTTCCAATGAAAAGACTGCAGAAAGTAATGATAACTTTTTAGCAAGTCTTGAAACAAAAGCGTCTGAAGATGCTGAGAAATATGGCGAATTATATCAAAATGCCCAAAAGATAAAAAGCTTATCGCAAGAGTATTTTGATTACTTGGAGACCCTTAAGAAAGGTATGACCGAAAAACTTGAAGATCCTAAGGATTACGCAAGAATGGACAACTCTGATTATTTAGATCAGAAACTTTTCCAGGGTGATAACTTGTCTAAAGACGGTAAGGAATTCATGAAAAGAATTACCGATTATAAGACGCAAGTTGCTGCTATTGCACCTGCAGCTCTAAAAGAAGCTGTGAACACTCGTTTTCAAACTGGAGACAAGAATGGTAAAGTAGAGAAAAGAGATGGTACTAAGCAAGATTGGATCAACTATCATTATGAAGGTTATCCATTAGTAGCTTCTTTGGCTAAGTTAACAGCGTTACAAGCAGATGTTAAGGCAACTGAAGAAGATGCTTTGAAATCAATGTTGGAAGGTGAACTTACAAATCAAGTTTCATTGACAAACTTTGCGACTTCTTTATTGGCTTCTAAATCGGCTTTCTATAACGGAGATAAGTATGATGGTAAAATTATCATCAGTAAGACAGATAAAACATCTACACCTGTAAAGGCTGAGTTGACTTTGGACGGTAGAAAACTGACTGAAGGAAAAGACTATAAGCTAGAAGCTGGTGGTGTTCAAATGTTGATTGGTGCCGGTAACCCGGGTGACCATGACATTGTTGGAACAATGTTCTTTATGCAAGATGGAGAGGAAATTCCTGTAGAGGTTAAAAATTCTTTTGCTACAATTTCTAAACCTAATGCTGCTGTAATTGCTGCTGATAAAATGAATGTGGTATACCGTGGGGTTGCTAACCCTATGACCATATCTATTCCTGGTATTCCAGATAACAAAGTTTCTGCTTCTGCTCCTGGACTTTCCAAGAGAAGTGGAAGCAAGTATGTTATGAACCCAGGTAAAGGTAGAGAAGTTACCATTAGTGCTTCTGGTATTTTGCCTGATGGCCAAAGAATTAGTACGCCTGCTACTTTCCGTATCAAGGATATTCCAAGACCAGGAGGTACCGTTCGTGGAGAAGCTGGAAGTGCTAAAATGCCTAGAAAAAACCTAGAAATATCTACTGTTGGAGCTATGTTGGAAGATTTTGATTTTGATTTGAACCTTGCTGTGAGCGGATTTAAATTCAAAGTACCAGGTCAGCCTACCATAGTTGTAAACGGAAACAAATTGAATGGAAGAGCTAAGTCCGCTTTGAAAAGAGCCAAGAGAGGTGAAGCTGTTCAGATATTCGATATCAAAGCTTACATTACAAATAACAAGAGTTACAAGTTGAAGAAAGTTTCTCCTGTTGTAGTAGAGCTTACAAACTAAAAAGTATACAGAAAATCATGAATTGGAAAAATGCATTTTTAATTGGAGCTTTAAGCTTAATGCCCATTTCAATAATGGCACAGGCAAACATTTTGAATGCCAAGCTGCCTGAGGAAATCGGCAAAAAGACTGAAGCTCAAATAGAGCAGGACAATGATGCCCCTTTGGAATATGGATATACAGATGATAGAGATATCCTTTGGTCCAAAACCATATGGGAGGTAATTGACCTAGACGAGCGTGTTAACTTTCCATTATACTACCCAACCGATACCATAGGTATTGGTGCGGACAGAAGGTCTTTGTACCATGTTTTGATGAAAAACATCAAAAATGGAAACTTGACTGAAGTATATACGGACTCTTATTTTACTGAAAAGCGAAAGTTTGAGGATTTAAGCGCTACATTGAGCAAAGTGGATACCACGGACCTTGGATACGAGCAAATCAATGCAGGAGAAGAGCTTTCGGCTGAGTTTATCAACCAGAGAGATTTAACTGCTGCTGATATTGAAGAGTATCGTATTAAAGGAATATGGTATTTTGATAAGCGTCAAGGAGAGTTGAAATACCGCCTATTGGGTATTGCACCAGTAGCTCCAGATGTAAACTTTGTAGATGATGAGTCTGTAGATCCAGGTGAGAATAAAGTTGAGTTGTTTTGGGTATGGTATCCAGCAGCAAGACAAGTTCTACACGAAGCCAAGGTCTACAATCAACGTAATTCTGCACGTCCCATAACTTATGATATGCTGTTGAACGCAAGGCGTTTTAATGCAGTAATCTATAAAGAGGACAATGTTCACGGTGACCGTGAAATTGACGATTACGTTTTTGATAATGCACTGTTCCAGTTATTGGAGTCCAAGAGGATTAAAGAGGTTATCCGAGACAGGGAACAGGATATGTGGGCTTACTAAGCCTTAGTGATTAAATTTTCCAATTCAATTCATATAGACGCCGCACATTTGTGCGGCGTTTTTTATTTGTTTTCATTGCTCATTTCCTACGGAGTAGAGAAATCCAATTCAGGATGTTTACTTTTGCCAAATGTTGGATTATGTAATAGTGGGCCTTGGTTTGGCCGGAATCTCATTTTGTGAGATTCTGGAAAAAGAAGGTAAGTCCTTTAAGGTAATTTCAGATGATTCCCAACAGGCTTCCCTAGTGGCTGGGGGGCTCTATAACCCAGTTATCTTAAAAAGATTTACCATGGCTTGGAATGCCAAGGAACAAATGGATTTGGCGTTACCATTTTATGCAGGCTTAGAACAAAAACTAGATGTAAAACTGGATTACACCATTCCAGTGCTCCGCAGATTTGCATCCATTGAAGAACAAAATGGCTGGTTTGAGGCGGCCGATCGCCCAGGGCTTGATTCTTTTTTGTCCACTACCATCATAGAAAATACAAACCCAAGCATAGATGCCCCATTTGGTTTTGGTGAAGTAAGGCATACAGGAAGAATAGATACCAAGACCTTGCTTACCTCTTATTCAGAATATTTAGGGCAGCATGGACTTTTGGATAAGGAATCCTTCGATTTTTCTTGTTTGGAGACGTTTAAAGAGCATGTTTCTTATAAAACTACTACGGCAAAGCAAATTGTTTTTGCCTGTGGTTATGGGCTTAAAAACAACCCGTTTTTCAATTACCTACCATTAAATGGCACCAAAGGAGAACTATTGACCATTAAAGCTCCAGAATATAAAGAGAAGAACGTTATTAAATCTTCAGTTTTTACAATTCCTCTTGGAGGTGATATGTATAGTGTAGGAGCAACTTATAAATGGAAAGATAAAACCAATGAACCCACAGAAGACTCAAAAAATGAACTTTTAGAAAAATTGAAGACTTTTCTAAACTGTGATTTTGAAATTGTTAAACATGTTGCAGGAATTAGGCCAACTGTAGTGGATAGAAGACCTTTGGTGGGACAGCATCCCACACACAAAAATTTATATGTATTAAATGGTTTTGGCTCTAGAGGCGTGCTAATAGCTCCAGATGTTTCAAGACAGCTGTTCAATACTATTGAAAAGGGAACAGTACTTGACCCGGAAATCAATATTCAAAGATTTACAAAAAAGTATTATTCTAATTGACTCTTCGCAGACTTGGGTTCGTACTTAACAAAAATGTTGATCCAAATATTTCGTGATAAACGGATAATAAAGGGCATAAAAACAACCATGGTAAGTACTATCGCAATAAAGGTGTTTACAAGAGAGGCCCCTATAAAAAGGAATGCTATTACAAAGGCTGCCACAGCAAAGGCAATACCCACACCGTAACTTACATACATAGAACCATAGAAGAATGAAGGCTCAATTTTATATTTGGTGCCGCAATGGGAACAACGTTCATGCATTTTAAAGATTTGCGAAATTGCATATGGATTATTGTTGAGATACATGCTCTCTTTATGACATTTGGGACAACTTCCTGTTAAAATACTGTAGAGTTTGTTTCCTTTTTTTAACATTTGCAGCAATTTTGAACAAAAATACGGATTCACCCACATTTGTTTTGTAATTCAGGTTACATAAGATGCTAAACATTCATAACCTTTCTGTCGCTTTTGGAGGCGAATATCTTTTTGAGGAAATCGCCTTTCGCTTAAACGGGGGGGACAGGGTTGGCCTAATTGGAAAGAATGGAGCGGGAAAATCCACTTTGTTGAAATTGCTTTCCAAAGAAATGGCTCCGGATTCGGGAACCATAGCCATGGAGAAAGATGTGAAAATTGGTTTTTTAAAGCAGGATATTGATTTTGAACAAGGCAGAACGGTATTGGAAGAATCATACCAGGCATTTTTTGAGCTTAAATCTTTGGAAGCAAAACTGGATGAAATAAATCAGGGACTCGCGGAAAGAACCGATTATGAAAGTGAGGCGTATCATCAATTGATGATTGACTTGACTGATGTTACCCACCGATATGAAATTCTGGGAGGTTATAACTATCAAGGCGAAACCGAAAAAGTTTTGTTGGGACTAGGATTCAAGAGGAATGATTTTGACAAAGCTACCGATACCTTTTCAGGTGGCTGGCGTATGCGAATTGAATTGGCAAAGCTGCTGCTCCAGAGCAATGATGTATTGCTCTTGGATGAGCCTACCAACCATTTGGATATAGAATCCATTATTTGGTTGGAACAGTTTCTCAACAATTATTCAGGAGCGGTGGTAATCGTTTCTCACGATAAAATGTTTTTGGATAATGTAACGAATAGGACCATAGAGATTTCTCTTGGGAGAATTTATGATTACAACAAGCCCTATTCTAAATTTCTAGTGCTTAGAAAAGAAATCAAGGAACAACAATTAAGTGCACAAAAGAACCAAGAGAAACAAATACAACAGACCGAAAAACTAATCGAAAAATTTAGGGCCAAGGCGAGT
The DNA here is from genome assembly GCF_021390195.1 of Flagellimonas sp. CMM7. NCBI lineage: Bacteria > Pseudomonadati > Bacteroidota > Flavobacteriia > Flavobacteriales > Flavobacteriaceae > Flagellimonas > Flagellimonas sp. CMM7. The sequence goes on from NZ_CP090003.1 coordinate 2,538,589, forward strand.
AAAGCTTCCATGGCCCAATCCCTAATAAAAAAACTGGATAAGATCGATCGTATAGAAGTTGATGAGGACGATAACAGTTCTATGAACGTAAAATTTCCAGTGTCAATAACTCCTGGTAAAGTGGTTGCCGAACTTGAGAATCTATCTAAGAACTATGGAGAAAAACAGGTCCTAGAGGGGATAGACCTTTTAGTGGAACGCAGCAGCAAAACGGCCTTTGTTGGTCAAAATGGGCAAGGAAAAACCACATTGGCCAAGATAATGGTAGGCGAATTGGAGTATACAGGTGGGCTTAAGATCGGACACAATGTGCAGATTGGTTATTTCGCACAAAACCAGGCCGAATATCTAGATGGCAAAAAAACGGTCTTAGATACAATGATAGATGCTGCAAATGAAACCAATCGTAGCAAAGTCAGAGATATTTTAGGTTCTTTTTTATTCCGGGGAGATGAAGTGGAGAAATACGTTAAGGTTTTATCTGGTGGAGAACGTAATCGTTTGGCACTCGCCAAAATGTTATTACAACCCTTTAACGTATTGGTAATGGATGAGCCTACCAACCATTTAGATATAAAATCTAAAAACGTACTTAAAAAGGCTTTGCAAAATTTTGAAGGAACGTTGATTTTGGTTTCCCATGACAGGGATTTTCTTCAGGGATTAACGGATAGGGTTTATGAGTTTAAGGATGGCAACATCAAGGAATATTTAGGGGATATTGACTTTTACTTGGAACAGCGAAAAGCTGAGGATTTTAGAAAGATTGAAAAAGGTGAAAAGAAAATTCGAGTTGAAAAGGAACAACCCAAAGAGAATGACTATCAAACCCAAAAGAAACTGAAATCCCTAAAGAATAAATTAAGCAACGTGGAAAGCAAAATTTCTCAATTGGAAAAAGACATTGCCGAAATAGATCATAAAATGTTGTTGGATTATGATGCCACTATCGCTGCTCCGGGCTTTTTTGATGACTATCAAGGAAAAAAGGATGTTTTGGAAGCTTTGATGTTGGACTGGGAAAAATTGTCCAATGAACTTGAAGTATTGAGTTAACAGCCTTCAAAATAATCGCTCACCACGCTTTTTGTCCCTTTTACAACATATTTCTCTTGATTCACCTATTTAATTTGTAGGTATTTTCTTTCTATTCGTAATTTGTAGGTAAATTCCTATGAATTGATTTATAATGACTAGACTAACCATTTTCTTCCTAGTACTTTTTTCTGCTACAAGTCAGGTATTTTATGCTGTTGAAATTTCGCAGAAAGAAAAAAGTGCACTCATTGATCTGTTCAATAACACAAATGGTAAAGAATGGAGTACTCCTTGGGATTTGAACAAACCAGTTCATACGTGGAAAGGAATTGAGCTGAAGGATAATCATGTTGTTGTAATAAATCTATTTAGAAACAATTTAGAAGGCGTTCTTCCAGAGAGCCTTGGAAAATTAAAATATCTAACTCATTTAAATCTTGCTTTTAACAGTATAACCGGGGTCTTACCTAAGGATATTGTTAAGCTTAAAAATCTAAAAGTATTGCGGTTAGAGATGAATAGAATAAAAGGTTCGTTGCCAATTGGAATTGGGCAGCTTCAAGAACTGAGAGTGTTTTCTATGTTCAACAACTTTTTGAGTGGATCAATACCATCAACTTTTGGGGAGTTAAAAAACTTGAAAGAACTTAATTTATCTAGCAATAACCTTAAAGGTCTAATACCCAATTCCATAGGAAATCTTACCAAGTTGGAAGCATTGGGACTTTTTGAAAACAATTTGGAAGGATCAATTCCAGAGGAAATGGGAAAACTAGGTGAACTACGAGAATTGGTGCTTGCCAATAATCAACTGGGTGGAGAGATTCCTTCAGAATTTAGTCAATTGGCCAGTCTGAAAATATTACAGTTACAAAACAATAGATTCAATTCCTATAAAGGTCTAAGAGAGATGGATACAAAACAGTTTCTGGTCTTCGATACCGATGAAAAAACATTAAATCCAAAATTCAACGAAATACAATTACAACGTACACGGATGGCGGATACAAAATTTGAAGATGTTGACGAGAATGAGTAGTTAGTTATACTTTAGTTTGTTTGGTTTGGGGATGCAGGCGTGTATCCCCTTTTTTGTTTAGAAAAGGCTAGTATTCCCTAAACAATTTATGAAATTTTTAACCTTACAACGTCAAGGAAGCTAATAGCTTTGCAAAGCTAATTCTCACCAACACATGCGTAAGCTTATTTTATCGGCTGTTGCTGGCGGCCTAATTATATTCCTGTCCATTTTTCTTGCAAGAATGATTGCAGGAAGTAAGAAAAACCGAAGACTCCCTTCCCAGAAAGTTGTGAAAACCGTATTTGTAGATACGGTAAAAAATACTACAATACCTATTGTAGTTCCTGCAAATGGCAATTTGCGTGCTAAGAAAAGGGTTGAACTTTATTCTGAAGTCCAAGGTGTATTTAGATCAGGAAGCAAACTGTTTCGAACAGGTCAAGAGTATACTACGGGCCAAACATTGATTCGAATTGATGCTAATGAATACTATGCTAGTGTTCAATCTGCAAAAAGTAATTTGTACAATTTGCTTACCTCAATAATGCCAGATTTACGATTGGATTATCCAGAAATTTATCCAAAATGGCAAGATTATCAGAATGGTTTTGACTTACAGAAAACGACTCCACCGTTACCAGAGCTGGGTACTGAAAAAGAAAAATTCTTTATTTCCGGTCGTGGAGTAATATCCAACTATTACAATGTCAAAAATTTGGAACAGCGCCTATCAAAATATACCATTTCGGCGCCGTTTAAAGGAGTATTGACTGAGGCCCTAGTTACTGAAGGAACATTGATTAGGGTAGGACAAAAATTAGGAGAGTTCATAAATATAGGTACCTATGAATTGGAAGTTTCAGTAAGTAAGACTTATGGCGATTATCTAACCGTTGGCAAGCAGGTAGAACTTTCAAACTTGGAAAATACCCAAACATTCATGGGTAAAGTAATCCGCGTTAATGGAAGTGTGGACCAAAATTCACAGACGATTACTGTATACATTGAGGTTCAAGGAGAAAATCTGAAAGAAGGTCAGTATCTAGAGGCAAATTTAGAGGCCAAGGATGAACCAAATGCAATTGAAGTAGATCGTTCCCTTTTGTTGGAAAACAATCAAATCTTTGTAGTCCGCGATACCATTTTAGATGTTATCGACGTAAAACCGGTGTATTTCACGAACAAAACCGTAGTGCTAAAGGATGTTCCAGATGATGCAGTTATAGTTTCTAAAGCGGTTTCGGGAGCATACACAGGTATGGAAGTCAAGGTATTTGATGCTACAAAAAGAACGAAGTCGTGAGAAAGGTCATTTCCTATTTTATAAAGTATCATGTTGCGGTCAATGTTATCATTCTAGCTTTTTTCATCTTTGGAATCGTAGGAGCTCTTTCTTTGAAATCATCCTTTTTTCCACTAGTAGATTCTCAAAATATATTGATAAGCATTGCTTATCCAGGTGCTTCTCCGCAAGAAGTTGAAGAGGGAATCGTGCTTAAAATCGAGGATAACCTCAAAGGTTTACAGGGCGTTGAGCGAGTAACATCTACATCGCGAGAGAATAGTGGGAGTATCAATGTAGAGATTGAAAAAGGTCGAGATATTGACTTTATGCTCCTGGAAGTTAAAAATGCGGTAGATCGTGTACCTACTTTTCCAACGGGAATGGAACCTTTGGTTGTATCCAAATTAGAGGCGGTAAGACCTACAATAAGCTTTGCTGTTAGCGGCGAGAACATTACACTTTCTAACCTAAAACAAATCGGCCGTCAAATAGAAAATGATTTAAGGGGTATTGAAGGAATCTCTCAAATTCAAATCTCTGGATATCCAGAGGAAGAAATTGAAATAGCGGTTGATGAAAATAGTTTGTTAGCCTATAATTTATCCTTTAGCGAGGTATCTCGAGCCGTTACCAATGCAAATATTTTAGTTACTGGTGGAAATATAAAGACCAATTCCGAAGAGTATTTGATACGCGCAAATAATCGTTCTTATTACGGAGATGAGCTTTCAAACTTAGTGGTTCGGGCAGATGCGTCAGGTAGAACGGTAAGACTGAAAGATGTTGCAACAATTCGTGATCGTTTTTCGGAAACACCTAATGCTTCATTTCTTAATGGAGAACTCTCAGTAAATGTTACGGTAACCAGCACCAATACTGAAGACCTTATTGGATCCGCGGAGAATGTAAAGGAATATATTGCAGAGTTTAATAAAAATTATAGCAATGCTCAATTGGAAGTGATTAGCGATCAGTCCAAAACCTTGACACAGCGAACGGATTTACTCACGGAAAATGCCATCATAGGAATGGCATTGGTATTATTGTTCCTTTCTTTATTTCTGAATACACGTTTAGCGTTTTGGGTTGCATTCGGATTACCTATTGCATTTTTGGGAATGTTTGTTTTCGCTCCAATGCTCAATGTAACGATTAATGTCCTTTCCTTATTCGGAATGATCATTGTAATCGGGATTTTGGTGGATGACGGAATAGTAATTGCCGAAAATATTTATCAACACTATGAAAAAGGAAAAACTCCCATAAGGGCTGCAATAGATGGGACTATGGAAGTGATACCGCCAATTTTATCGGCAATAATCACAACCATACTGGCATTTTCCCTGTTTCTATTCTTGGACGGACGTATTGGCGATTTCTTTAGTGAGGTTTCCGTTGTTGTGATTTTAACATTGGTAGTTTCCTTGGTGGAAGCATTGATAATATTACCCGCCCACTTGGCGCATTCCAAAGCTTTGAGACCAAAAAGCCAAGATCCAACTTCCGGATTGGGCAAAGTATTCGCTAAGCTTAGAGTCATCAATAAACTGGGAGATCAAGCCATGGGATATATGCGTGATAAATGGTATAGTCCGACTCTAAAGTTTGCCTTGGATTATAAGTTCTTGACGTTCTCCTTGTTTTTCATGGCATTGGTGTTGACGTTTGGATCTATTGGTGGTGGTATAGTAAGAACTGCATTTTTTCCACGGATTGCCAGTGATAGGATAGCCGTTGAACTACAAATGCCAAATGGTACCAACGAACAGATTACGGATTCAATTATTACCTTGATTCAGGAGAAGGCTCAAATCGTAAACGAACAACTTACAGACGAGTATCTTCAAGGAAGCGATAAGATGCTGTATGAAAACATGTTGAAAACGCTCGGGCCCGGTTCTTCATCCGCAACCTTAATTATTAACTTATTACCTGGCGAAGAACGTCCCGATGAAATTGTTTCCAGCATGGTAACCGGCAGACTTCGGGAACTTGTGGGACCGGTTATAGGTGTTGAAAGTTTGATATATGGATCCGGTGGAAATTTTGGAGGTGATCCGGTTTCAGTCTCTTTATTGGGCAATAATATCGATGAGCTCAAAGCGGTCAAGGAAGAGTTGAAAACCGCTATGTTGAACAATGCATTGCTTAAGGATGTGGCCGACAACGACCCGGCTGGAATCAAGGAAATCAGATTGGAACTTAAAGAAAATGCCTATTTGTTAGGACTAGATCTTAGGACTGTGATGAATCAAGTCAGGTCCGGATTCTTTGGAGCTCAAGCGCAACGTTTTCAGCGTGGGCAGGACGAAATAAGGGTGTGGGTTCGATATGATCGCGATAACCGCTCATCCATAACAGATTTGGATGATATGCGAATCTTGACCCCATCTGGAGATAGAGTTCCTTTAAAAGAAATTGCTTCATATTCAATTGAACGTGGAGATGTGGCAGTAAATCATTTGGATGGACAGCGTGAAATCCAAATTTCATCAGACCTAGCTGACCCTGAAACTACTAGTGGCACCGATGCCATGGCTTGGATTCGTAATGAAATTATGCCAGATATCTTGTCAAGATATCCTTCCGTCACTCCGTCTTATGAAGGGCAGAATAGAGAGTTCAACAAGTTCAATAATTCTTTGAGATTTGCTGGTTTAACGGTGTTGATATTGATTTTCATTACAATAGCCTTTACGTTTAGGAGTTTTAGTCAGCCGTTGTTACTCTTGTTTTTGGTTCCTTTTAGTTTAACTGCTGTCGCTTGGGGACATTGGATACACAACTTTCCCATAAATATTTTGTCGTTGTTGGGAATAATTGCCCTAATCGGAATTATGGTCAATGACGGACTCGTACTCATTGGTAAATTCAACAACAACCTTAAAAGCGGACTTAAATTTGACGAGGCAATCTATGAAGCAGGACGCTCCCGTTTCAGGGCTATATTTTTGACATCAATAACTACAATTGCAGGATTGGCGCCGCTCTTATTGGAAAAAAGTAGGCAGGCACAGTTCCTTAAACCAATGGCCTTATCAATTGCCTACGGTATTGGTTTTGCTACGGTATTGACACTTATAATGCTTCCAATATTTTTATCATTTGGGAATAATGTAAAAGTGTTCATTAAGCAATTATGGACGGGTGAAAAAGCTACAAGAGAAGAAGTGGAACGGTCCATCCGTGAACGAAATGAGGAAGAACACATGATGCAAGATGGGCTATACGGTCAGAATGGAAGTGTTAATCATATAAATGAAAATAAGGGTTCAAAAGTTTTAGAAGGAACAACATGATTAAAAGTATATTTTATACACTACCCCTTTTCTTATTGGTTTCTATAAGTACAGCGCAAGCTCAAGAGAAAGTACTTTCCAAAGAAGAGGCCATTGATTTAGCATTGGAAAACAACTTGGGTATTCAAGTTGCGCGGAATACCAAAAAAATTGATGATAACAATGCCAGTATCTTAAATTCTGGTTATTTGCCTACAGTAACAGGGAATGCTGGTGGAAGTATTGATAAACAGAATACAGAAGGGCAACTTGCAAGTGGGGATACCCGAACGGCAGATGGGGCAGAAACAAGGCGCTACAATGCTTCTGTAGATGTAAACTACACCTTGTTTGATGGATTGAACAGATACTACAGTTACAAAAGTTTTAAGGAACGTTCTCAACAGTCAGAATTAGAAGTAAAACAGACTATTGAGAATACCATTTTACAGTTGTTTACCGTGTATTATGAAGTGGCCCGCCTAACGGAGAATACCAAAAATTTGGAACAGGCCTTGGGAATTTCAAAAGACAGGCTAAAACGGGCAAGGTATCAATTTGAATATGGACAGAATACTGGGTTGGATGTATTGAATGCTGAGGTGGATATTAATACAGACAGTATCAATCTTTTGAATTCAAGACAGCAATTACGAAATACAATGCGTGACTTAAACCTTGTACTGAACCAAGATCTTTCTTCGCAGTTCCTAGCAGATACCACTGTTAATTTTGTACCTGGTCTTCAAATGGAAAATATGCACAATGAGGCCAAAACAAATAACATCAGGCTTCAGCTTGTAGAAAAGGATATGAACATTACCATGTATAATGTAAAAGCGGCAAAGAGTGTTTTTCTACCTACAATTGGTCTAACAGGGACATACGGATGGAATGAGTCGAGCAACAATAGTCCACTTGCATTTTTAATTCAAAACACGTCTACTGGTGTCACAGGTTCCGTCAACCTTTCATGGAATCTTTTTGATGGAGGAAGAGGCATTACGGGCATCAAAAATGTTAAAATTGGTTATGAAAATCAAGAATTGCTCAAAAAACAGATAGAGTTGGAAGTAGAGCGTGATATTCGAAATGCTTGGGATAGCTATACCAATGCGCTGTACGTGCTAGAAGTACAAGAAAAGAATTTGCAGACCAATCAAAATAACTTTAATCGTACGGATGAGCGCTATAAATTGGGGCAAGTTACTTCTATAGAATTTAGGCAGGCACAATTGAATCTATTGAATGCGGAATTGGCACAAAGCCAAGCTAAGTACAGTGCTAAATTGGCCGAACTACAGATGCTCCAAATAAGCGGTCAACTACTGAATGTAGATTTTTAATTGGCGAATTGATGTGTTGAATCATATCGAGCGAGTAGAGCTACAGGATTCTTTAGCGTTGTTTTTTGAATAAGGTATGCACGAACATTTCTTTCAATGCCCATATTGTTGGGAAGAGATTTCTTTTCTTTTGGATACTTCTGTATCAAACCAAACCTATGTAGAAGATTGTGAAGTATGCTGCAACCCCATTGAAGCAAATACGGCTTTTGAAAATCAGGAATTGACACATTTTGAAGCTAGGGAATTGGGGCAATAATTTAATTTTTATTCATCACTTTATTCTATATCTTAGAAAAAAAACTCAGTATGCTCAAAAAACTTAGCCTTGGAATTACCTTTCTTGTTTTTTTATTCTCTTGTAGTTCTGAAGATTCATCAACGGAGAATACCAACCCACCTAATAATGAAGATCCAGTTGGAGAAACAGACACAACGGCTCCATTGATTTCTATTATGGGTGTTGATGAGGCTATTGAAGTACTTACATCAATAGATATCTTAATTAGTGATAACTCTTCTAATGTTTCGACCAAAATCTTTATAGATGATTTAGAGGTTTTTAGCTCTCAAGAAAAACAATTTTCTTATGAAATAGACCCATTTGATTTTCAAATAGGAGATAGAGTACTAAAAGTGGTTTCTGAGGATGATAGCGAAAATGAAACAACGGAAATGGTTTCTTTTACTCTTAATAAATTACTGTTTGGGCTCAGCGATTTACAGGGAAGACCTTTGAACGGCACTATCGATTATTATTTAGCTTTAAATGCGATGGATGGAAGTTTAATTGCTTCACAAAAAATTGAATCTGATGAAGAGTCACTATTTTATGCTGATGATAATTTTGAACGTCAAGATATCATCGCTACCTTGTTTTTGATTTTTTCCAATCCGAATACTGTTCCAAGAAGCTTTGTGTTATCATACGGAGATATTCCGGCAGGAACACGTACGTTGAATAATACTGAACTCATGACTTCTAGGAATCAACGTGTTTTAACAAGTAATTTCCAAATGGAAATGACAGATGCTGCTAGTGACACTAATTTTTTTATGAATGGAAAGGATTATGAACTTATTTCAGGTTTTAGCTTTGCAGAAGGTAATTTTAATGAATCTGGAAGGTATAACCCAAATAATTCTAGTTCTGTTTTTATTTATTCAAGCCCTGAGAATACTAATAGTATCGAAAGCTATAAATATTTATTTTTCAATGATTTAAATGAAAATACTACTATTTCTTTCAATGATTTTCAATCCATACAACAAACAGATGAGATAATAGTACCAGACGAAGTAACTGACTTTACTTTCCAGTTAAGAGCATTTGAAGATACAAACGCATTTAATTCTGGTGAATTTAATACAGTACTTCGATTTAGTGGCAACAAAGAAGATATAAATGGAGTGATAAATATTCCCATGTTTGATGAATTTGCCCTTTACCAGCAAGAATACAATGCAAACTTGACAGAAAATATCGGATGGGTTAGTTTTTTATCAGGATTATCCACACCTCAAATTCCTAACTGGTCAGCTGAATTACAAAATAGAGAGGTGATAACTTCTGGAAATTATGATTTCCTACAGACAATAGCGACGTTCACAGGCTTTGATCCTAATAATAGGATTACATGGATTTTCAATTCTGATAAGAAGGAAAGCTTTATTATGCCATTTGAAACTTTTGAGTTGCCAGATGAAATCAGCACTTTCCTTAATAACATTCAAATTAATATTGCCGATTATGGACAAATTACATTTTACAGAGCTGATTTATTTGAGTACGAACAAAAGTTTGATATTATAGAAGGGTTGTTCTCAGGCTTCCCTAGCCTAAATGCCAAAGGAGATCAACAAGCATTGGGTTTTACTTTGATTAATTAATAACCATGACTCAAAATAAATCCATTGTTAGTATTATTGTATTCGATTCGTAATATTTTCTACCTTTAAATACAACCGATTCCAGTTTTACTTATGAAGCTTTCAAAACTGATAGCACCTAAAATTTTCCCGATTTTACTAGTAAATTTTATCGGTATTTTAGGATATAGTATTGTAATTCCAATTCTCATTTTCATAGTAACGGATATGGGAGGGAATGGTTTTATATATGGTATTTTAGGAGCTACATACCCATTCTTTCAATTCATTGGAGCTCCTATTTTAGGAAGGCTTTCGGATAAAATTGGGAGAAAAAAGGTGTTGGTTATCAGTCAGTTGGGAACATTCATTGCCTGGACGCTTTTTTTATTGGCCTTTATCCTTCCAGAAACAGAGCTTTGGACTCAAAATACAACGCTTACCGGGAGTTACGCGATGACTTTGCCTTTAATCATTATTTTTTTAGCTCGAATTTTTGACGGTTTTACCGGAGGTAATGTATCAGTAGCCAATGCATATTTATCCGATATTTCTACTGATGAGGATAGAAATTCGAATTTTGGAAAGATGGGAGCTTCCACAAGCTTGGGTTTTGTATTGGGACCGGCTTTTGCAGGAGTCTTGGCTTCGACCATCTTGGGAGAAATATTACCGCTAATATTGGCCGCATTAATTTCTCTTGTTGCGATTTTTGTTATTAATACGCAATTAAAAGAGAGTGTACCTTGTGTAGTAAATACAGGGAAGATTCGCCTACGTTCTTTGCGGAGATTTTTTCAGGTAGAGCATAAGAATTGTTATCAAGAAGGTGAATTGCAGGCCAATCCCGAAAAAACGGGATTAAAAAGAATTTTGAAAGAACCAGGTATTCCGCTTCTATACATGGTCTATTTTTTAACCTTTTTAGGATTTAGTCTCTTTTATGCTGGCCTACCTATATATGCCAATACCATCTTAGATTGGTCATCATCGGAACTGGGTATTTTCCTTGCTTATTCCAGTCTTATTATGATTGTAGTACAAGGCCCCGTTCTGACCAGATTACAAGGGAAAATAACCAATGAAAGACTAATACTTGTTGGATCTTTCATTTTAGCATCTTCATTTTTACTTTTGTCCTTTAAAAGTTTGATAATCATTTATTTGGCCAATACACTATTATCCATAGGGAACGGTTTAATGTGGCCAAGTTTTATGGCGTTATTGTCCAGAACCGGAAGCTCTAAGATGCAGGGAGCCATACAGGGTTATGGTAATAGTATGGGCAGCATTGCTAGTATGTTTGGTCTTATTTTAGGAGGTGTTTTGTTTGAGTTCTTAGCAACTACTGTTTTTGCTATTGGCGGAATAATCTTTTTGATTATCACAATATTGATGGGTTTCAATTTTATGCAAGGAAAGAAGCGGGTGCAACTAGCTACCTAAGGTTATTAAAACTCTATTTGAAAGTTCAGAAAAACATATATCTAACATATACCAAATTCTACAAAAAACTCAAATAGGAGTTTTTGTATGCTTATCTTTAATTTTCAAGGTTGTCTTGTTCAGTCAGTATCTTCTTAATCCAATCCTTTAATGACCTTAAATCTTATCGTCATCCTTTTTTTAGTAGGTCTTGCAAATGGTTTTTATTCTGGATTAATGGGGACGGGAGGCAATGTTATCCTTATTCCGGCGTTGGATCTGGTTCTGGCGCCATTGGGTATTTCAGAGCCTGAATTGGTTAAATTTATAATCGCACATTCTCTTTTTATAACCATATTCAATGGATTCGCCGTGAGCTATAAGCAATATAGAATAGGCAATTTTTATCTTAAGGAAGTTCTGCTCATTGGTATTCCGGCAGTTTTGGCCGGTTATATGATGTCCGAAATAGTTAAGGCTTCTCATTGGTACGATAAAATCTATTTTGACATACTCTTTTTAGTTATGGTCTCTCTTGTGGCAATTAGGTTTTTATTCTTTCGCACAAATAATACGGTTTCTAATAGACAGGAAAAACTCCAAAATGGGAAACTAATGCACTATATGCTTGGTTTGTTTACGGGAGTGACCACAGCACTTTCTGGTTTTGGTGGTGGCATTGTTATAATTCCTAGCCTAACAGATGTTTTTGGAGTCCAAATACGCAAAGCAAGCTCTATTTCTATTGGAGTGGTAATGTTATTGGCAATTGGGGTAACTGCCAGCTATATAAGTTTTGATACCTCAGAACAAATACAACAAGTATTACCTAATCAGTTTGGTTACATTTCCATGAGTTTGGTATTGCCTATATTGTTGGGTGTGTTTTTGGCAGCACCGTTTGGTGTAAAAATGGCCCATAGAACCAAACCTGCACTATTACGACTCATTTTTGGTGGAGTAATGGTTTTAATAATAGCCAAAACCATTTTTGGATTTATTTGATTTCCCGAAATCTAGCTGTCTATTTATCAATAAACTCAAGTTTTGCAAGTACAGGAAGGTGGTCAGAAGGGTATCTGTAATTTTTAGAATCACTTAAAATGCCGCTTTTAAGCACTTTGAGCGTATTCCCGGAAACAAAGACATAATCTATTCTTCGGGTTACTGGTTGTGTAAAATGAAACCCATTAAAAGTTCCTTCGGGGCCATAGGCATTATCGGCGGCCAAAATATGTGCATCATCCAAAACTTCTTCAAGTAATTGAATGCCTTTTGCATCGCTTTCCAAATTAAAATCACCCATAACAATTACAGGAAATTTCTTTTTATTCAACTCTTTAATTTTGTTTAAAATTAACTGTGAGCTTTTGGTTTTGGCCTCTTTTCCAACATGATCAAAATGCGCGTTGAAAACATAAAATTGTTTCTCCGTCCCATTTATTTTGAACAAACCGTAGGTACATATTCTTGGCAATGCGGCATCCCATCCCCTAGAAGGTTTTTCTGGTGTTGTGGATAACCAAAAGGTGTTCTCTTCCAATAGCGAATACAGTTCTTTATTATAGAAAATCGCTGTAAACTCACCTTTTTCATTCCCATCGTCTCGACCAATTCCGAAAAATGAATAATCGGTTAAACCTTGATCGATGTCCTTCAATTGATGAATCAATCCTTCTTGGGTTCCAAAAACCCCTGGAGCATAAAAGTTGAGTTGCGAAATAAGAAAGTCTTTTCGGTGCTCCCAACTGTTTAGACCATCCTTAGGGTTGTCATATCTAATATTATAGGACATAACATCTAAACGTTGTGCATACATCGTTGAAGTGCCAAGTGCCAAAATGGCCAATAGAATCTTATTTTTCATTTGATCGGAATACCTCTTAATTTTTTAAAAGCTTTATCGGCAACATCCACTTCTGCTTTTGTTGCAGTTTCAAACTCCTTTTCGGTTACTAAATAGTGCTCTTGTATACTGTCCAGCTTCTGATGCATTTTAGTAATGATGTCTTTGTACCCTTGGTCATCAATAGCATTGTACAGCTCTTTTGGGTCCTTTTTCAAATCGTAAAATTCCCAAGCATCAATATCGTCATAAAAATGGATTAATTTATAGCGTTTGGTGCGTATTCCATATTGTTTTTTTACCATATGAAAAGCTGGAAAATCATAATAGTGGTAATAAATAACCTCTTTAAAATCAGTTGCTGTCCCATCCAACAATGTTTTGAATGATTGGCCTTGCATTTTTTTGGTATACTGTGTTCCACCAGTCAAATCCAATAGAGTAGGGGCAAAATCCAAATTTTGGACCATAGCATCCGTAATGGTTCCTGGTTTTATTTTTCCTGGTAGTTGGGCCAATAATGGCATCCTTAGAGATTCTTCGTACATAAAACGTTTATCAAACCAACCATGTTCACCTAAATAAAAACCTTGATCGGAAGTATAAATCACTAATGTATTTTGATCCAATCCAGTTTTCTCTAAATAATCTAAAACTTCACCTACACCTTCATCAACACCTGCTATAGTTGCCAAATAATCTTGTAGATAACGCTGCCCTTTCCATATGGCAAGCTCCTTGCCATGATGATTAGCATTATGAAACGCGTTGTTTTTGGGCAAATAGGCATTATCCCATCTTTTTCGTTGTTCTGTGCTCATTCGTTCAAAATCCTTTGTCCATGGATTGTGAGCTAGTTCTGTACTGCCATATCCAATACTCATTTTTAGATCATGTCCCTCATACATATCTTCATAAATCGTTTGCTTTTGCTCTTTCGCCGCTTGTTGATTTTCAAAATGCTTAAAATACGTGTTAGGAAGTGGAAATTGAATGGAATCATATAAATTGGCGTGCCGTAATGCAGGCATCCAATTGCGGTGCGGAGCCTTATGATGCACCATTAAAAAAAATGGTTGGGTAGTATCTTGGTTTCGTTTTAACCAATCTAACCCTTTTTTGGTTATAATATCAGTTACGTAGCCTTCGACTACAGTGGTGTCGCTTCCTTTTATAAACTCTGGATTGTAGTAATTTCCTTGATCATTAAGAATATCCCAATAATCAAAGCCTTGAGGTTTTCCGTGCAAATGCCATTTTCCAACAATGGCGGTTTTATACCTTAGCTCTTGTAAATATTTGGGCAAAGTAGCCTGATTCCCATCAAAACGATCTCCGTTCATTCTAAAACCGTTGATATGACTGTGTTTTCCTGTTAAAATAACAGCCCTACTAGGACCGCATATGGAATTCGTGCAGAAAGCGTTTTTAAACAGAATCCCATTTTGAGCTAACCTGTCTATATTTGGTGTTGGGGCAAGTTTACTTAATTCATGGCCGTAAGCACTTATAGCTTGGACTCCATGATCATCGGACATGATAAAAATAATGTTTGGAGGTTTGATTTGTTCGACGATGTCGCTTTCTTTTTTCTTGCACGTCATTATGAGAAAAAATAAACAAACGACACCTAACCTCCAATTCATTTTAATTAGTTTAGGGTGAATGACTGTTTTAAGTTGCAATTGGAATCAGTTCCCATGAAAACCTCAAATTCACCAGGTTCTGCAACAAATTCCATTGAGCTATTATAAAATTTTAAATCATCAGGTGAGAGTTGGATGGTGACCGTTTTCTGCTCTCCTTTTTTCAGGAATACCTTTTTAAAACCTTTTAATTGCCTTATGGGAGGGGTAATGCTACGTACTACATCCCTTATATAGAGCTGCACCACCTCTTCACCATCGTAGTTACCTGTATTTGTTAGTGTGATACTTGCATTTATGGTTTCGCCTTGGTTGATTTTAGTCTTGTCCAAAGTCAAATTCGAATATTTAAATGCGGTATAACTAAGACCATAACCAAACGAAAGCAAAGGTGCGTTGGGAGAATCCAAATAATTGGATTTGAATTTCTCAAATTTTTGGGATGCTGGTCTACCCGTATTTTTCACACTATGGTAAATCGGTATTTGCCCTACATTTCTGGGCCATGTTGCCGTAAGTTTTCCAGAAGGGTTATAATTACCAAAGACAACATCGGCAACTGCATTTCCCGCTTCCACTCCAGGGTGCCAAACTTGTAAAATGGCAACTGGCAAGTCAAATTCTTCGGGAATAGTCAATGGACGACCACTCATGAGTACTAACGCAACAGGCTTGCCTGTGTCAACCAATGCCCTGATTAGCTTTTTCTGACTTTCTGGAATGGAAATATCAGTTCTACTGGCTGCTTCCCCACTCATTTCTGTTGCCTCACCTACTACAGCCACTATCACATCAGATTTGTTAGCTGCAATCAATGCATCTTTAAGAAGTTTTTCTGGGGATTTTGGGTCAATTTCAATTCTTGGGCCAAATACATTGACCTTTTTTGCAAATTCGTTATTATCAGAAATATTTGCCCCTTTTGCAATACTGATATCTGCTGTTGGAGCTACGTTTTTAAATCCTTCTACGATGGTCACCGCTAAATCAGAATCCCCCGTAGGAGCCCATGTACCTAACATATTTTTTCTGCTATCTGCTAAAGGACCAACTAATGCTATTTTGCTATTTTTTTTAAGCGGTAAAATATCATTATGGTTTTTCAACAATACAAAAGATCTAGCGGCCACTTGTCTTGCAGTTTGGCGATGCTCTTTTGTTAGAATAGTTTCTTTGGGGCGGTTACTATCCAAATATCGATAAGGATCATCAAACAATCCTAATTTGTATTTGGCCTCTAAAACTCTTTTACAAGCGGTTGTTATTTCAGCTTCTGTTACTTTGCCTTCGGCAATGGATTTGTTTAACGTGCTAAGAAAACCTTCCCCAACCATATCCATGTCCAAGCCTGCTTTTAGCGCTAAAGCAGATACGGATTGTAAATCTCCAAGACCATGAGCTATCATTTCATTAACAGAAGTATAGTCGGATACCACAAAACCGGTAAAACCCCATTGGTTTCGCAACACATCATTTAACAGCCATTTGTTTCCCGTGGCGGGAACTCCATCAATATCATTGAAGGATGTCATTACACTAAAAACACCGGCTTCAACAGCTGCTTTATAAGGAGGTAAGTATTGGTTGAACATTTTAATTCTACCCATATCAACAGTGTGGTAGTCGCGTCCTGCTTCTGGTGCGCCGTAAAGTGCAAAATGCTTTACACAGGCCAACATGGTATTGGCAACAGAGATATCTTCTCCTTGGTATCCTTTTACCATAGCTTTCGCTATAGCAGAACCGAGGTAGGGGTCTTCTCCAGCACCCTCGGCAATACGTCCCCAGCGAGGATCTCTGGCAACATCCACCATTGGTGAAAAATTCCAATTAATACCATCAGCGGTAGCTTCAATGGCAGCGATACGAGCTGTTTTTTGGATTAACTCCATGTCCCAACTGCATGATGTGCCCAAAGGTATAGGGAAAGTGGTTTTATAGCCATGTATTACATCAGAGCCAATGAGTAAGGGGATTTTAAGACGACTATGATTTACGGCCATTTGTTGAGCAATACGTATTCTATCTGGACCAGATACCCCAAATAAGCCTCCAACTTGACCTGCTTTTATTTTTTGTTCAACGTTTTTACTTACCACAGCACCCGTTGCGACACCTCCACCAGGTGTAAGTAAATTTAATTGCCCAATTTTTTCATCCAATGTCATTTTATCCAATAAGGCTTCAATATATTGGATTTTTCCATCAGTTTGTCCGTACGAAAAAACAGTTATGTTGAAATAAAAGATAATACTAGTAATGATACTTCTTGTGTTCATTTATGAAGTTTTGAGGATACTCCTTTTGATTTTTTAAAAGCTGATAGGATTAATTACTGTGTTGAAAAGCCCAACTTGTCCAGACCATTCTGAACATCTTCATTTTGCATAAATAGGTCCCATAAAAGCTCCGTTCTATAATTTTCTATCATGATGATAATAGGTCCTTGATCAATGGCCAAGTATGCCTCAGCTACCCAATCATTATATTCCGGGCTAAATGCATCATAAAACCCGGCTGGCCCTAAAAGCTTTTCTTTTTTACTATAAAAATGATGTAGTGCCTTTAAGGATTCTGTTGGGGTATAGGGTATGGAACTAATAGCTGCAGTTGGGGAGATTATACCAGTGTCATTTGTAGGGTGGTGAGCATTATAACCCAAACCGCCATCAGTGTTTCGTGTATAACTTGCGGTAAGTCCCCAACAATCTTCACCATAACCTTTGAAATTCTTTGGGTTTTCAACACAGTAGCTGTAGTTAATTTTAGAATGATTTACATTGACATCCCAATAGTTTACATAATCATCTGTGAGGTTTTTCGGATTTAAACCTAGATATGAATAGTGGGCCCAAAATAATGGACCACCAAACTCATTTGAACCGGCATGTCTTACCAATAGGGGAAATCCATATTTGTTGTTAGGATAAGTAATGTTTCCGTTGGAAGCCCATCCATTTGTATAAACTTCTTTTGCAATACTATGGTCTGGTGAAGCTGCTGCAAGAACATAAGCAATTAGAACTTCGTTATATCCTTTAAGTTCCAGGTTTATGGCAAAGCCTAGATTTGGACTCCAATGCCAATACAGTGCATCGTTGTTTTGAGTATACCAATCCCATTCAACACCTTTCCAAAGATCATCTGCTTTTTGTGCTAGAACTTTTTCTTCATCTGTTCCGTTTTTCAAATATTCCTTGATACAGATTAAGCCTTGGGTCAAAAATGCGGTCTCAACAAGATCTCCCCCGTTATCGTTTGGACTAAAAGGAATTACTGAGCCGTTGGAACCATTTATCCAATGCGGCCAAGCCCCATGAAACCGATCTGTCGTTTCTAGAAAGTCTAGAAGAGTAGTTAATCGTTCAATACCCTCACTTCTTGTAATAAAACCTCTTTCAATACCCACTACAATTGCCATGAGTCCAAATCCTGTACCTCCTGAGGTAACTATTTGAGCATCTCTAGTTGGGTCATTTGGATGATATCTTTCTTTAGCCCCTCCTGAATTACTTTCTGCAAAATCCCAGAAATATTTGAAGGTTTCCTTTTGGGTTAGTGTCAATAATTCTTCATCTGAGATCTGAGGTACTTCATCAGGTACTTCACTGGTACCATCATCTGGGAATTCGGGAGGAGTGTAGGTATAATCATCCTTGCCACATGAAAGAAGCAGACAACTTATTAAAATAAAAAGGGAAAGTCTATTCATCAACTTTTAAATAGGGGCTTTGGAAATCCAATTTTTTCAAACCTTTCTGAATGTCTTCATTCGCCATAAACAATTTCCAGAACAAACCTGATCTATAGTTTTCAATCATTACTGGTATTGGACCTTGGTCTATGGCCAAATATCTTGGTAGAAACCAGTTTTTTTCATGACTAAAGGCGTCAAAAGGACCAAACTTACCAATCAAGCTATCTTGGTCCACATACAAATGCCTTAAGAACTGCATGCTTTCCTTTGGTGTATAAGGCATAGAAGAAAGCGCTGCTGTGGGTGATATAACTCCAAGATCCTTATTTGGTCTATGCGCGGCATAACCATCAACAGAGTAACTTGAGGTCAATCCCCAATAGTTTTCACCATACCCTTTATATTTTTTTGGATTTTCTACACAATGTTTGTAATGGATAAGGGCATGATTGGTATTTAGTTTCCAATAATCGCCATATTGATCGGTAAGCCCGTTTGGATTCAATCCCAAATACGAATAATGAGCCCAAAACAGTGGGCCTACAGGAGAGGAATCATGCTCATAGTGGTTCAGTTCGGTATCCAAATCGTAGTACATGATACTTTTTGTGATATCTCCATTTCTTCCCCATCCTTTTTCATAAACCTCTTTCCTTATGGGGTGGGTGGGAGACGATGCTCCTAAAATATACATGATAAGGGCTTCATTATATCCGCCAACTGGAAAATTCATTTCCCATCCGTAGTTAGGGCTCCAATGCCAGTAAAGAACATCTTCACCATTTTTGGTATACCAATCCCATTCTACTTCTTCCCAAAGTTTTTGAATTTTTTGAGCCAGTTCTTGTTCTCTTTTATTCCCGTCTTTAAAATATTGTTTTACTGTAAGCAATCCTTGGATTAAAAAAGCGGTTTCCACCAGATCCCCACCTTCATCCTTGGTACTGAAGGGGGTGGTTTTTCCGCTGGATAGCAGCCAGTGTGGCCAAGCACCATGATATCGATCTGCAGAAGCTAGAAAATCAACAGCTTTTTCAAAACGTTCCAATGCTTGTTGTCTGGTTATAAATCTACGTTCTACACCAACCAATATGGCCATAAGACCAAAGCCTGAACCTCCAGTGGTAATGATATCCTTATCATGTGTGGGATAAATGTTGTCAAGGTGTATGCGCTCTCGGGCTAGACCAGAAATGGGTTCAGCACCGCTCCAGAAATATTCAAAGGTTTGCCGTTGAACCATGTCCATCAATTCTTCGTCTGAAAAGGCTGGCTTAACGATATTTTGGGCAACCAATGCTTTTTCTTTAGTAGTTTTTTGGCCATTGCACCCCGCTACTAAAGATGCAACAGCCAAGAAAACTGAAATTAAAACTAACCTCATAAGTAATAAAAACTAACTAATTCAAATATTTTATTCTGTTCTTAGACTGTATTTAGATTACAAATCTGAATTTCTGACACTTTGCACTTCTCCTTGAGATAATGCTTTGTCAAACAATCGTAATTCATCTATGTAGCTTAAATCGGATAAGTGATTCCATTGATTAAACCTTGGTGCACCTGAGCCAATGGACAGTATGTCGCAACCGGTCCAATCTATTCCCGTAAAATCTCCTTGTGCTACTACTTCTCCGTCTATATATACCACACATTCTGTATTGGAAATGGTAAAGGCCAAATGAACCCAATCTGCGGTGTCTGACGGTATGGAGGCCGTTGCTCCACCATCAAACCAGCTATCTGCTGTTCCGTTGCCTACATTTAGTTTGAAAATCTGTCCATCGCCGCCTGCTTCCCTAAAGAAGCGGAAACCATTTGTTCTTAGATTCTGAATATCTGGATATTCTGCGCCTTCTGTATCTGGAGGCCCCATAACCAGTATTCCAGCTCTATCGGGATCTGCGTTTATTTTATACCACATAGTTGCACTAAATTCACCTGTGGTCAATCCATTGGTTGGAAACGTTAGATATGCATCTGTTGCTCCGGCATAGGCATCACTTCCTGAGGCACTTTCTCCAGCAAAGCTGGGAGTGCCAACAACAGAGGCATCACTGCTGGTAAACATTTCTGTATTATTTCCATCAAAAGGCATATAGAACATTTCTGCATCAAAAGAACCAACAAAACCACCTGCTTCTGCGGTCATTATACTTTGGATTTCAGATTGTGGAAGTACTCTGTTGAACATTCGCAGTTCGTCCATACTACTGCCATCATATTTATGGTTCCATCCAGAAAAACGAGGTTCTCCAGACATAATGGAAAGCAAATCACAATTGGTCCAATCCACACCGTCAAAATCACCTTGGCTTACAATCTGGCCATTTATGTAAACGGTAGCTTGGTTTTGTGAAATAGTAAATGCCATATGAGTCCAATCGGTACCTGGGGCAACATCTGCAGCTGCACCACCATCAAACCAAGATTCTCCTGCTCCAGTACCTACATTAAGTTTAAACCGTTGGTTTCCTCCTGCGTTTTCGCGGAAAAATCTAAATCCATTTTGACGATTATTTTGGGCATCAGGATTGGCCTCATCTGGAGGACCTATAACCAAAATACCTGCTCTATCTGGATCAGCGTTTACTTTGTACCAAAAAATAGCACTAAATTCATTTGTTAACATGCCGTCTGTAGGCAAGGTGAGATAGGAATCCGGGGCGCCTGCATAGGCATTGATGCCAACAAATCCTTCACCAGTGAATCCTGGGTCTCCAACTTTATCAGCTTGACGAATGTTTACTAAATCAAAGTTGTCCCCATCAAAGGGCATGTAGAGCGTTTCTCCGGCATATAGAGGTGTGTAGGCCGGTTCTTTTTCAAAGTTAACAGAGGAGGAAGTGGTTTTACCGTCTAAATCTGTAGCCCTGATAATTAACTCGTGAGTACCGTCTGTTAATTGATCATAAACGAAATCATCAATCAGGACGCGACGATAGTCCTTGAAACTATTGAAATCTCCAATTTTAGTTCCATCCAATAGTATTTCGATAGAGGCAACCTCAATATCGTCTGTTACTTCAAAATCTACAGTTATTGAAGTCACGACCTCCAGTACTTTTATTTTGCTACCTTCTGTTGGGGAGTTAATTACAACTGCCGGAGCTGATGCATCGGCGCCGGAATCTACTGCGGTAATGCTATCTATGCCTTGTTCACATCCCAAAAGAAATGACATGGCTATTATATAAAAACCTAGTTGTTTTAAATGTTTCATTGGTTTTTGTTTTAATTATTTCGTGTTCAATTATTTATCTAGGATAGGAAATTGGTCTACTTGAGCCTGAGGGTAGGGAAGGAAACTCTTATCTTCTGTAAATGTTCTTCCATCATAACTTAACTCGTTCACTCTTCCTAACCTAATCATATCATAGTAGCGTTTGCCCCATTCCATACCTAACTCGGCAAACTTCTCGTCAATCACCTGATCTAATGTTACTCCTGATAAGGCTGACATTCCAGCTCGTTGTCTTACCAGGTTTACAGCTTGATCAGCTGTCATACCAGAAGCAGAGGCTCCTTGAGTCAACGCTTCGGCATAAACCAATAGGATTTCAGCATATCGGATTATGTTGTAGTTTTTATTACTGCCATACGATGTTCTTCCAGAGATTAATTGATTTGAAGGTAAATAGTGCTTGCCGCTGGCAAAGAGTGCTCTTGCATAGTCGTTAATAATATCGCCATCTCTAGTTGTGTTTGAAACAAAAGCTGGTAAGGTGGCATAGTTTGGATCGGCCTGAATTTCGGCAATGCCTCTATCCGTAAACAGAACACTGGTTTCCAACCTTGTTGTTTCCCCTCGATCCAGCATAAATTTGATGAATTTCATACTGGGTTCATAGAACCCCCATCCACTTGCTGCTCCATCCACTGCGGGTGTCCAACCTTGTGGGCCATAAGGGGCGTAAAGATGTGATTCTCTATCACCTTCTCCCTGCCCAAAATCAGAATACTGCATATCTAAAATGCTCTCGTCACTTAGTTTTCCGGGTATTTTGAAAAGCTCATAAAAATCTGGGAACAAACTAAATTCATTGGAGTTTATAATTTGGCCTGCGGCATCTGCAACTGCTTGATAGTTGCCTAGTTCTTGATTTGCCAAAGCTTTTATAGCCAATGCAGTATAAAGCGTTACACCACCAGGGAGATCTTGCCTTTTATTAGGGTGCGTATCCAACAAAAAGGGCATGGCCTCATCCATTTGATCTGAGATATGTTGCATTACTTCTTCTTGAGTAGGAAGAACTTCCACATCAAAAAGTTCTGCGGTATCTGAAGATGTAGGAATGAAAACTTCACCCCAAACTCGAGAAATATGGAAAAGCATAATGGCACGAATTACCTTGGCTTCTGCAATATATTGATCACCTAAAGCCTTGCCTGCATCATCTGCCAATTCTTGATATCTCATGATTTGATCCATAGCAGTATGAGAAGTGATGACGTCCACATATACATTCTCCCAAAGTGAATTGTACATCCAGTAATCTTTGTTGTAGTTGAAGAGATCTGTCTCAGCAAAATCTTGTTGATCACCCAAACCTCCGGCATTTACATCATCTCCACGGACGGAAATTAGAAGAGGTTGTTCCCATCCGCGTGATTGAAAAGCTTCATACACTCCTATGATGGAGAGTGTCATATCTTCTGTCTTTGTAAAATCTGTTCCCCCTGCAAAATTGTTGTTCAATTCAGGTTCTTCCAGTTTGTCCGAGCATCCGATAACAACCATTAAAAGGCTAGCTATCAGGGTTATTGCTTTTGTTCTTTTAGATAGTTTTTTCATAGTAACTTTTTTTAAATTTTGACATTTACACCTATGGTGTACACGGCAGGTATTGGGTAAGTTTGGTTGTCTACACCATTTGCTACTTCGGGGTTAAACCCATTGTAGTTAAACAGCGTTAATGGCTTTTCAGCAGTGGCATATATTCGTACTTGTGGTATTCCTTTATGTTGGCCATTTTTATTGATAGTATACCCAAGTGTTATGTTTTGGATTCTAAAGAAGTCCCCATCCTCAACAAAAAAATCGTTCAAGCGTTGGTTCCAACCTTTTCTAATTCCCGCAGAAGAAGGATAACTATTGGTTGTTCCCTCCCCGTGCCAACGGTTAACTGCAAAATCTCGATCCCAGTTGGTATCATTGGTAAAAATAACTTCGCCACGTTTACGGTTTAAAATGGAGTTTCCACCTTGCCCGATTCCGCTTGCTGAAAAATCCCAATTTTTATAGTTGAAACCTATATTTATTCCAAAGGAATAGGAAGGCAAAAATGAACCCAGCACAGTTCTGTCATCATCGGTAATATCTCCATCACCGTTGATATCTCTATAGATAAAATCACCTGGTGCCAAGTCATTGGCAACAGCTACCGGATCTGCCTGGATTTGAGCATCATTTTGATATACCCCAATTACTTCTCTGCCGAAAAAGGCAAAAATGGATTCTCCTACTATGGATCGTTGGCGGAACTCGGCACTACCGGCATCCAAGAATTCGGCGCCACCTAGTCCCAATACTTCGTTGTCCAAGGTTGTAAAATTGCCTCCAATACTATAGCTGAAATCTTCGGATACCCGTTTATCCCAGTTAATGGCTATTTCCAAGCCTGTATTTCGTATTTCACCTACATTTTGTCTTGTTGCACCTGGAATAAGCGGTCTTAGCACAGGTATTACTGCATCTTTTGTGTCCCTAACATAATAGTCAGCTTCAATGGACAAATTGTTATTAAGCAATCGAGCAGTAAGTCCGGCATTGATTTCTTCAGTAACCTCCCATTTTAGGGCGGTAAAATCACTACTGGTGTTTAATCCACTAAAAAGGATATCCCCCAAGGCCGTTGTAACTACCTCTGAGGTAATTGAGCCTTCGCTGGAAGGAACTCTATCATTACCCAATTCTCCCCAACTACCTCTCAATTTTAAAAAATCGAATATGCCGTTGTTTTCCATAAAAGATTCACCTGTCAATACCCAACCTACACCTACGGTAGGGAAGTAACCCCATTTTTCTTGATATTTATTAGTACCGTCCGCTCTGAAAGTCCCATATAATAGGTAGCGGTTATCATAGTTGTAGTTAACCCTTCCAAAATATGAGAAACCAAATTCCCTGGCACCACCATCAAAAGTGTCTTCTTGGACAATTGTTTGGGCAAGGTTGATAAAGTATGATTCTTCTCCCGTCAGTGGAAAATTTAAGCCTCTAGCCTGTAGAAGATCAAACGCTTCATCCCTAAATGAAGTTCCTGCCAACGCAGTTAAGTTGTGTTTGCCAAATGATTCGGTATAGGTCAACGTATTGTCCCAAATTTGATTGGATATTGTAATATTTCGTTTTAAAAGATTTGCGTCAACACGTTGGAAATTATCACCAATGAAATAGGGTAATCTAACTTCACGACGGTTTATACTTTCAAAATTGTGATTGTAAGCTGTTCTAAACTTCAATTTTTCGGGAACCAAATCAATTTCTGCATAAAAGTTTGCCAACACATTCTTTATTTTTTCTCGATTCTCACTAAAGTCCATTGTTGGGAATGGGTTTTGACCTCCTCGATAGCCTAAATCTTGAGCGTTGGCATAATTTGTTGGAAAAACTTCGGGGTTTTCAGCAAGTATGGGATCAAAGACTGGTAATATTGGTACAGCAAAGTAGGCTAGGCGCCAAGCCGAATTTTCGGCATCATAGCGAGTTGCATTGCTGAATACAACATTACCACCCACTTTTAACCAATCATTTACTTTAAAATCTAATTTACTTCTTAGATTAAAACGTTCATATTCATTTTTCATTTTTAGAAGGCCTCCTTGCTCAAAATAGTTTGCTCCAATGGCGTACGTGGCATCCTCACTGCCTCCCGTAATACCAATACTATGGTTTTGTATCAAAGCAACTCGCATTACTTCATCGTACCAATCTGTATTTACATCAGGAATATTCGGATTTACTCTGCTTCTCCCGTAGCGTTGCATCGCATTTAGAATAAACTGAGCATCTGGATCGGACCCAGATTCTAATGCCAAAGTAGTAAACTGCTCAGCGTTTGCCATGGCGAGTACATTTTGAGGTACTTGATATCCAGTATAGCCATCATAGGTTATTTGTGGTTTTTGATTTCGGGATCCGGACTTTGTTTCTATTAAGACTACACCGTTCGCGGCACGCACACCATAAATTGCGGCTGCGGAGGCATCTTTTAAAATTGACATAGATTCTATATCCGCAGGATTTAAAAAATCAATGTCATCAAAAAACGCACCGTCAACAACAAATAGAGGGCCTGAAGCACCTGTATTATATGAGCCAATTCCGCGTACCCTAACTGTGGGTGATTGTCCTGGTCCTCCGTTGTTTACTATTTGGACTCCGGCTACCCGTCCTTGTATTGCTTGCATAGCTTGCCCAACGGGAGCTAAATCCAGTACTTCTGAATCAACGGTTACAATAGAAGAGGTGAGGTCTTTTACTTTTAACTCTCCATACCCAACTACCACTACTTCATCCAAAACATTTGTGTCTTCCTGAAGTGTTACATTAATGGTGGTTTGGCCATTGATATCAATTTCCTGCGGGCTAAAGCCTATATAGCTAAATATTAAAGTGCCGTTATCAGACACGTTGTTTAGAATGTAATTTCCATCAAAATCAGTTTGTACCCCTGTAGTAGTAGCTTTTAAGATGACATTTGCCCCAGGCAAAGGCTGCCCTTCACTATCAGAAACAGTTCCAGATACCGTAATGTTGTTTTGTGAGAAAAGCACAGCTTGAAACAACATAAACGAGATTAACAATAAGACGCTTCTAATTTTCATAATTGTTCAAAGATTGAGTTATATTTTTGCTAAATTATTAAAGAGGCTGCTCGTTGGTGCGCAATACGATTACATAAAAAATACATCATGGAAAGAATGCCCAATTCTTCCCACCTATGGGGCTTTGCAGTAGAGAAGGTGTTAAAAAGAACTTGAAAATTTAACACTGTGATGTGGTAATGATGTAGTAGAAAAATAGCTTCTTTTTACAATAAATTTATAACCTAGGTAGCATTAGAAGGTTATTAAAAAGTTAGATAGGTTTTTTGTACTATCAATCTGTAGTTTTTTTCTTAATCTATACCGATGTATTTCCACACCTCTAATTGTAATAGCCATAAGAGGTGCAATTTCTTTGGTAGAGAGGTTCATCTTTAGGTACGCACATAATTTTAGGTCTTTTGGAGTTAAGGTTGGATATTTTTTTAAAAGACGTTCGAAAAAATCTTCATGTAACTCTTTAAAGTTTACCTCAAATCTTTTCCAGTCTTCCGTATCCTTTACTGAATTATTTAATTTTTTGATAAAAGACCTGTATCGTTGAGAATTAGAGAATTTATCCTTGTGCAGTACAAGCATGTTTTTTAATTCTAAAATCATCTCATTCTTTTTGGCAATATTCAAAGTTGTGCTTGCCAATTCGTTTTGTTTGAGCTTGATTTCTTTTGCTAACTTTTCTTTTTCAAGTGTGGCCAATTTCTCTTTTTGTTCCTTTTTCATTTGCAACTCAAGCTCCTCTCGTTTTCGTTCCAATTTCCTCGCATTGTACCATCTAACTATAAAGACACCCGCTATAGCCATTAAGATGTAAAGAGCAATACTTATCTTGGAAAGGTACCAAGGGGGGATATTTTAAATTCTACGGTACTTGGAGAGGAGGTTTCATTATCAATGCCTACCGTTGAAACATTGAAAAAATAGTCTCCATAGGGAAGGTTCTGAAAGTTGATAAAACCATTAGTTGCATACGCCTCATAATTTTTAGGGCCTTTTAATTTATAATGGTAACGGGGTTGTATCAGTTCTGGAGAGGCTACTTCAATGGTTATATCGTGTGAATATTTAAAAGGGATTTTTAAGGCATTCTGATTTACAGTATGAGTATCTTTTTCGTCTTTTATAAAATTCAATGTGGGAGTTGGTAAAGCGAAACTATCCAACTGTTTTTGAAATTGTGAACGATTGATTTTTGCAAAACCATCACTTAATGTGATGAAAGCTAGACTATCGCTCAGTTTTATCATGTTTTGTGAATCCGATACCAGTCTTTCGCGCAACTGAAGATCAGTAATCAATAAGCTATCTGTTTTAAGGTTTGTATGGATAATTTCTTTCTCTTCTTCGTTGTCCACAAACCAGAAATAACTGTCATCAAAAAATAAAAGTTCCTTGTTATTAAATTTTTGAAACTCTTCAAAAAGGATGATGCGGTCAAGAATAGGGTCATATTTGTACCATGTTTTATCATTGAAGAAAACAATCTGGTTTTTAATGTTGTATATTTTGATGTTAAACTCACTTGGTGCATTTTCACCTATATATTGCTTTATGCTAACTACTTCATCAAAATCATTGTTAATGTGGATTCTATAAAACCCTTTGTAGGGATGTGCCGCCCATAGAATATTTGGAGTTTCAAAACATAATTGCTTTATAGGAAAGTTGACATCTCCATCTACTTTGGTAACTTCCCACGAATCATCTTCCCTCTTTTTGTATTTAACAAGTCCATTGTATGTTCCTTGCATGTATGAGGAATTTTGTTCAGGTATTTTCTTAATCTCATAACCACCTGAAAAAGAGGAAACTTTTTCAAGTTTTGTATGGTTGAGTTTATAAGTGCCCGTGTTGTGTCCGCAAAATAAATTGTCAGCAACAACTTCCAAGTCCCAAACATGACCTTGGGAACCTTCTACAAATTTTAGTTCATTATTTTCAAAATAAAACACTCCAGTATTGCTGCCAACATAAAGTTTGTTGTTATGAAAAGCCATATCATATACCATTCCCAATGTTCCATAGTAATCGGTATAATACGTTATTGGGTTGTTGAGTCTTACCCTTGCTATTCCATTGTCAAGCCCCAACCATAACTGATTGTTGAATTGGAGCATTGCAAGAACTGTGTTGTTTTGTAACCCAGATTCTTTATTTAGCACTTGTGAGGTCTGCGTATCTGGGTCAAAAAGATAAACTCCGTTTTTAATTGTTCCGAACGCTATTTTTTTTGTGGTGAGATTGAGTATTTTATTTAATTGGTGCATTTTCAATTCGTCATTCACCATTGCTTTCCATGGTTCCAGTTTTGCATCATCCAATAAGTAACATCCATTGAGTTTAGTTCCGATCAATAGGCCGTTTTCAATTATGACCATATCGGTAATCGTTTTGTCCACTAATAATCCTTGATTGTCCAAAGGAACTATAGCTTCGTCCTTTATCTCAAAAAGCCCTTCGGTTCCGGCGGCCACAATGATTCTATTTTTATAAGCAATGATATCAGAAATAATTTCTTGAGGGTCTATAACCGTAATTTTATCATTTTCATAGATATAGATTGCTGAAAAAGACCTAAACAAAATTTTGTTGTCAACCTGAAGAATTTCCCAAAACTCCTCACTAGTAAACAAATGGTTTTTGATTAGATGGGTCAATGATGTGTATTCCAGAACTCCAGTTTTATTTTTTTTCCAAAACCCAAATTCTTCATAGGACCCGGTATATATCCGATCACCCACTGATGCCGCAGATCGTATAATGGTATTGTTTGGCAACTTGTTAAGACTCCATTTTTCGCCATTAAAATAGAGGAGTCCCTTATTGTTGGCCACAAAAAGCTCACCTTTTTCATTCACGGACAATCCCCAATTTTTGCTTGCTCCTTTATACTCCAGAGGTTTGTAATTATAAATAGGAGGAAGCAAGTTTTGTGCAATGGTCAGTGCGGGAATTAAATATAAAAGGATAAGTATTTTAGAGGAATTCAACATTTAGGTTTACTGCTTAAGTATGAAAAGTATAGGTTGCTTAAAATGAATATACAAAACTATATGTATTGAAAAAGTGAATAACCTATGCTTAACCTTAGTTTTTGAAATGTTTTTCTACATCATTAATACTTCATAATTTATAAAAGAAAGAAAATGAATATTCTACATGACCTTTGTGGGGTCTGCAGCATCGTTTTCATTTCTACGGATTTATCCCATTCTTCTTTTTTTGAATTTGGAGATGTTCTCCAAAAGAGATTTGAGGATAGATTATAGCCAATATCTCGCTCTGTAATCTTATGCTGGAAAGTTGGTGATATCGAATCTTTACTTTTGCAGAAATCAAGAAATTGAATAGTTTTACACTTCACAATGAAAAAACCTGAACAGTTAATCTTATTCCTTTTTGTAACCCTGTTTTTGTCTTCAAAGGTTGCAGGGCTTCATGTGCTTACACATGATACGGATGATGTTGATGTTCAGCATTGCGAGCTTTGTGATGTAACATCTTCCATAAGTTTTACCCCACTATTATCAACGGATAATGAATTTTCCTCACCAGGGAATACCCTTTTTATTGAGTCCAAACATATTAAGGGAACCGAGCTAGTTGTTTTTTACAAGAAACTCTTAGAAAATTCTAGCTTATCTAGACCACCTCCACAAATTTCTTAAACCATTTTTAATTTTCAATTAAGCACTGGAAGGACTACTGATGTTTTTTTCATGGCATGATGTAGATGACATTCTTTTGTAATATGAAGATGCCATTGAGATCATAGCTGCTTGTTTTGGAATTAGGATGGAATATCTCACACAAAAGGAGCTGCGTAATTCCCATCGCTTGATGGTATGAGCGGTCGATTCAATTAATCAATTTTAACAAAATATTTATGCTTAAAGCAGTTAATGTGACTAAGTCGTACAACGGCAAAGTCGCTTTAAAAGACATTTCATTTGAAGTAGGCAGAGGAGAGATTTTTTGTCTTTTAGGCCAAAATGGTGCTGGAAAGACCACAACGATAAACATCTTTCTGGGGTTCATAGAAAAAGATGGAGGTCAAGCCTTTGTTGGTAATAAGGAAGTGGGGAAGGATAAAATAAATCAACTTACCGCTTATATCCCAGAAACTGTACAGTTGTACAGTAACTTATCTGGGATAGAGAATTTGGATTTCTTCAGCCGTTTAGCAGGCTTCACCTACACTACACAACAACTAGAAGAATTTTTAACCAAAACGGGCTTACAGCAAGATGCGCAGCACAAACGCTTGTCATCTTACTCCAAAGGCATGCGCCAAAAAGTTGGAATTGCCGTGGCACTGGCTAAAAATGCGGAGGTCATTTTTATGGATGAGCCCACATCTGGCTTGGACCCTAAAGCCACTGCCGAATTCACTAAAATATGCAAAGAACTTGCAGGCTTAGGTAAGGTCATTTTTATGGCTACTCATGACATTTTCAATGCGGTTGAATTGGGTACAACCATAGGTATTATGAAAGAGGGTGTCTTAGCACAACAACTAAAAGCTAACGAAATAGACGCAGGCCAATTAAATCAACTGTATTTAGAAACTATATAATAACCAAAAATGAAAAAATATATCCTATTAACTATTGCATTGCTAACCCTTCAATTATCGGTTGGACAGCTAAGTGTAAAAGGCAAAATAACAGATCAGCAAGGCAATGCAGTATTTGGAGCAACTATTTCGTATAACAATACTGATACTGGTAAATATGGCGGAGCTGTAACTGAGCAAGACGGAAATTTTAATCTTGAATTACCTCAGACAGGGGCGTATCAATTAAAGATAGATTACATTGGTATGCGGTCCCAAAGCTTCGATTATACCTTTGATGAAGAAAAGGAATATGATTTGGGTATGCTTGTTTTAGAAGAAAGCCTACAACAATTACAATCTGTAGAGGTGATAGGTAGAGCAAGACAAGATTACAATAGCGACTACTCCTTTTCCGCAACTAAAGTTGCCATTAAAAACAGGGAGTTACCGCAGGCAGTGGCAACTGTCACTAAAGAACTTTTGGCCGACAGACAGGCTTTTCAATTAACAGATGCGGTAAAAACCGTAAGTAATGTTGCTATTACCGGCCTTTACAATCATTACAATATTAGAGGTATCACTCAGGCTGATGACGGACAAGTGTTAAACGGTATGCGTACACGTCAGTACTACTTTTTGCAGCCCATTACCTCTCACCTTGAGAGGGTGGAAGTGATTAAAGGGCCTTCGTCAGTAACTTTTTCTAGTGCTGACCCAGGTGGTACAGTGAATATGGTAACCAA
This sequence comes from Flagellimonas sp. CMM7, assembly GCF_021390195.1. Taxonomy (NCBI): domain Bacteria; kingdom Pseudomonadati; phylum Bacteroidota; class Flavobacteriia; order Flavobacteriales; family Flavobacteriaceae; genus Flagellimonas; species Flagellimonas sp. CMM7. The sequence goes on from NZ_CP090003.1 coordinate 2,570,168, forward strand.
AAAGCCATTGTTCGAAAAACGTAATGAGGTGTCCGTGGCAGCAGGTAGTTTCGGTACGTTGAGAGCTACAGCAGATTTTACAGGGCCTTTAAACGACTCTAAAACGCTATTGTATCGTTTTAATGCTGCTTTTCAAGAGGCTGATTCATTTAGAGACGTTGTAAACAACAATGCCTTTTTAATTTCACCCTCTTTAAGTTATATCCCTAACGATAACACATCGCTGAATGTGGAAATGATTTATAACAATGCTGAAGGTAATTTGGATAGAGGACAACCCATTTTTGGAGCAATCAATGGTGAGTTTGATTTGAATAGCACCCCGATTACCCGAAATGTTGGAGCATCAAGTGATCATTACAAAAACAAGGAGTTTATTTTCATGACCAACTTCAGCAAAAAGTTTACCGAAAACTTTGGGTTTAATGCCCAATACATGAAACAGACTTGGGATGAAGATTTAGCAGAGCACAGAGTTGATGGTACAGCAGTTGATATTGATGGCAATGTGATTCCTACACTTGCAAGAATGAGGTATGATGAGAGACAACAATTTTGGGAAACAGATAATTTCAGTGGGTTTTTTAATTTCGACATTAAGAAGGGTAAGGTAACCAACAAACTATTGGTAGGGTACGATGCTACACGTTGGGAAAGAAAAATTGGTGCTGGATTCCTTCGTGCCCGAAGGTATTTAACCGTCAGTGGAGGCCAGTCGAATTTTGACCCAGATAATCCGGATAACTTTCAACAAATGGTTGTTGATGGTGTAACCATGCCGGTGCCTGCAGTTCCTCATTTTAATCTCGAAGACCCTTTCAATGGCGCAAGAAATACAAATGCTTATAATCTTGCTGAATTAACGATTCCTGCCAATCTTAATACAAGTAATGGTATATATATTCAAAACCAATTCAAGATTGGAAAGTTTTCTGCCTTGGTTAATTTAAGATACGAATGGTTCAAAGATATTTTCGACTATGAAGGCGATGAACAAGAATTTAAAGCCAATTCTTTGATTCCGAGATTAGGTTTGACCTATGAAATCAACAAGGACATTAGTGCTTATGCAACCTATTTAGAAGGTTTTCAGCCACATACGAATACGGTATCGTTGTCGCCAACGGCGGAAGGTTTCTTTTGGGCAGCCTCGCCAGGCAGATTTGACCCACTGGAAAGTAACTTAAAAGAAGTTGGTTTTAAAGGCGAATTTATGAACGGAAAAGTATTTGCCAACTTAGCCATTTTTGAAATTACCCAAAAAAATCTCTTGCTTGGTGATACCTATGATTTAGATAACCTAACAACGAGAGGTGAGCAACGCAGTAGAGGTTTTGAGATGGATATTTCTGGTTATGTGTCACCAAATTTTCAATTGATAGCTTCTTATGGCTATAACGATGCAGAAATTGTGGAAGATGCTATTGAAGAATTTATTGGAGAACGTATTGGAGGTGCCCCAAAGCACAATGCAAATTTTTGGACACGTTACGATTTTGTCAATGAAGCTTTAAGAGGCATTGGAGTTGGTTTTGGTGCTCAATATGTTGACGAAAGATTTACTTGGTACAATCCTACTTACGACACAGGTAGGGTATTATTGCCAGACTATACCGTATTTGATGCTGCTGTATACTATAAACCAAATAATACAGGTATCCAGTTGACTTTGAAAGTAAATAATTTGTTTGATGAAACCTATTGGTTAGGAGGCCTCAACCCTTCAAGGTTAGGCCCTGGAGCACCAAGGAACGTCTTGTTGAATGCCACATATAAGTTTTAAAGATGCGTAAAAAAGTAATCTATTTATTGGCGCGTCAGTTATGGATAGATGCCTTTAGGTCAAAGGTGATGCAATTAGCCTCAATTTTATTGGGGCTATTGCTAGCCTTTTCTATCTATACGGGTTGGCAGAATTACCATGATCAGAATTTTACCCGAGATTTAATTCAAGATGAGGTAAGGGAAAGTTGGGAGAGCAACCCAGATAAGCACCCCCATAGAATGGCACACTATGGTTCTTTCGCCTTGCGATTAAAACATGTACTGAGTGTATTTGACCTAGGAATGGAAAACTTTGTGGGAAATGCTGTTTTTTTAGAAGCTCATAAACAAAATACCGTGAACTTTTCTGAAGCTAGCATGTCTACAGGTCTGCTTCGTTTTGGAGAAGTAAGTCTGGCCATGTTGCTTAAGGTAATTGCCCCCTTGCTTATTTTCTATTTAGGCTTTGCAACCATATCAGGAGAAAGGGAGAGCGGAACCTTAAAACTTTTAATAGGACAAGGTATTATTAGAAAAGAGATAGTTTTTGGTAAGTGGCTGGGATTATGGAGTTTGTCTTTGGTTTTTCTGATAACTGTTTTTACAATATTACTTTTTTTCGTCGTTCTGGAAGGACATGAAGTACAGCACGCAAGTAGTTTTTCAAGATATCTCGTTTTGCTAGTGGCCTACTGGCTATTTTTTGGAGTTTTAAGTGCGATCACCATTTTGGTTTCGGCCTTTAGCAAAACAGCCAAAGGCGCCTTGGTAAAACTATTGGGCATTTGGTTGTTGTTTGTCATAGTGCTTCCTAAATCACTTCAGGCCATGGGGTATTATCTATATCCTACCCCGTCTAAAATTGAGATGGAAACTGCTGTGGAACATGACTTAAAAAAACTTGGAGACAGCCATAATCCAGATGACCCACATTTCAAAGCCCTAAGGGATTCTGTGCTTAAAGCACATAATGTAGATAAAGTGGATGACCTGCCATTTAACTATAGTGGATTTATTATGGCTCAAGGTGAAGATTTGAGCACTCACGTCTACTTGGAACATCAAAATAAACTTTACAATGTTTATAGCAAACAGAATGATGTAGAGCGTTTATCTGCCTTTATAAATCCGTATACCGCTATTAAAAATTTATCCATGGCCTTTTCCGGAACAGATTTCAAGTCTTTTCTACACTTTAAAGAAAAAGCGGAAGCATATCGATTCAATCTAGCACAGGAAATGAACCAGTTGCAAATGGATTTGATCCCAAATAGAGGTAAGGCTGGACCAAGTAAAATTTCTAATACCTACTGGAAGGAATTCCCTCCTTTCGAGTATCGTTTTTTAAAGTTATCTGAGGTGGTTCACAATGAAATGACATCACTATTGGCACTTATCCTATGGAGTGTTTTAGTAGTACTGGGATTACTTCGATTATCAACTAAATTAAAAGCTATTTAAATGATTAAATTATTGTTTAAATCCTTTTTTAGGACAAAAATTTTCGTGGTTAGCTTGGTGTTGCTGCTAACTGTTGGAGTCATTAGTATTCTAATAGGCAAGCAATATTTGGTGAAACAAGAAAAGGCGATAGTAGCCGCAGAAAAATTTCAGGAAAAGAGCATTGAGAACAATGTACAGTATCATAAAGAAGATTTAGGCCTATTGCTATATTATTTGCGATTTACGCTAATAAAACAGCCTGCCAGTCTTAGTGCTATTTCAATCGGTCAGAGCGATGTAAATCCAATTTTACAGGCGGTTACCATTCGTGGACTGGAAGGGCAGAAATATGATACCGACTTTGAGAATCCATCGTTGTTAATGTCCGGTAATCTAGATTTGGGCTTCGTGATAATTTACCTATTTCCATTGGTATTGATTGCCCTTACATTTAATCTTTATTCGGAAGAAAAAGAATTGGGTACTTGGCGAATGCTAGCGGCACAGACCAAAAACAAGATGATATTTCTATTACAAAAGCTTGGAATACGGGTACTGTTTGTTTTTGTTCTTTTACTTCTTCTGATTTTGTTGGCCAGCGCAATTCTGCAGATTGAGTATGATCAAAACCTTTTAGCGTTTGCCATTCAAGGCTTTTTGTATTTATCATTTTGGAGTGCACTGTGCCTTTTAGTGGTCTCTTTTAGGAAAAAATCGAGCTTTAATGCTATCGGATTGATTGCTATATGGGTCGTGCTGACTATTTTGTTTCCCGCGATAATAAACAATTACGTCCTAAATAAGTATCAAGTGCCCGAAGCGCTACATGCTATGTTAGAACAACGTGATGGTTATCATGAAAAGTGGGATTTGGAAAAAGATGTTACCATGAATGTGTTTTTTGAGGATTACCCACAATTCAAAAAACACGCGGTTCCAGAAGACAGATTTAGTTGGATATGGTACTATGGTATGCAGTATATGGGTGATAAAGAATCGCATAATACCAGTTTAGAAATGGCGAATAAAATTCTGATGCGAAACAAGGTTAGTGAACAAGTAGCATTGTTTGTACCCACAATGCACGCTCAGTTAAGCTTCAATAAATTGGCTGGAACCGATATGTTAAGTCACTTGGACTTTTTGGATGCCTTAACTGACTTTCATTCAAATCTAAGACTTGGCTTTTATCCTGAAATTTTCAATGAACAATCAGCAGATGTTATTGATTGGAAAAAACATCAAGCGAAATACCATGAACTTAATGGTGATTTTAGTTGGGTTTTAATTTTGTTACCAACACTTATAATTACATTGCTGATAGGTGGTATTGGCATATTAAATCTAAAAAAGGTATAAAATAAGAGGTCGGAATTTCCGGCCTTTTATTTTACGGGTATCCCTATACACATGAGGGTTTCTCCTTTAGTAACTGGAGGTGTGCCAATTTTATAAAGAATGGTACCTGATTCTGGAGCCAAAACTTTTTCTAACAATTCACCAAATTCGTTAGTTATAACGCCTATTTTTTGTCCTTTTTTTACAGGTTCCCCAGCATATAAATCACTATAAAAAATACCTGTAGCGGGGATCTTTATGTAAACTTGGTTATCGTAAAGTTCAAGTTTTTCAGGGATATCAAAGTTGGATGTGTACATGTCCAAGGCATTCAAAACATTATAAATCCCATTCTTGTTAAGTACTACTGCATCTTCTTGTACGTTGGCCAGTTTACCTGCTTCAAAACTTAACCCTACTTTACCATCCTGTACTGCCTGTTTAAATGCATATTTGGCAGGTTCATCATCTTCAATGGTATATGGATAGGATACTACATTGGCAAAACCACTTGTTTTTGATAATTTTTTTGCCAACTCCGTGGCCTCAGATTTTCCTTTATGATTATAGTAACATACAAAAGGAATGAGGTCTTCGCTGGCATCACCACCATGAATGTCCAAAAAAACATCGGTTGGTGGAATTATATTTTTAGTAATAAAATGGGCAATTTGTTGCGTTATGGTTCCATCTTCTTTACCAGGAAAAGCATTGTTTAGATTTGCCCCGTCCAAAGGGTTGACAAAAAGTGACCTACCATAGAAAGCTGCCGTATTGGCTATGGGAAGAATAATAATTGTTCCCTTTAAGTCTTCGGGGTTTACTTCTTTTAAGAAGGACTGTACGGCCATTATTGGAGGATACTCATAACCATGAACACCTGCAAGGACTGTCAAAATTCTACCTTGTTGTTTTCCCTTCACTATGACTATCGGCAGTTTGGCCGAATTACCAAAACTATCCGTAAACTCAGTAGTATATTTTAAAATGGACGAAGCCGCTGTTTGCTCTATTTTTTGTGCAAAATTCTCTTGGGCTTTCCCATATACCGCTATTATGAAAAATATGCCACCAATAATACTACGCAAAGAGTTCAATTTTCTCATTGTTAAATTTTTGGCCCAAACGGATTTATAACTATTTGAAGGCACCGTAAAAGGCGTAAAACAAGATTTGATTATCCTGTGTCGAAGGTTTTGTTTTTAGATAAACTTCGCATATAAATATACTGATTTGATTGTAATTTAGAGTTTGGTGATTTAGTTGGGAGGTAGTGCAAAATACTGGTTTAAGGATACAAGTGATGGCTTGCTTAATCCTGTTTCCTCTTATTAATATATCATCTGTAGCGGGTGTAAAAGTGTTTAGCCCAGGTGGAACCGTTTATAGTAGGACTAAATTTGCCGTTCGAGCGATATCGGAAGGACTGCGTCACGAAGTTGGTGGAAATATCAGAACAACCACTATTGAACCAGGATTCATTGACTCTGAGTTAAAACATGGTAGCTCTTATAAGGAAAGTTCTGATTTTGTAAAAGACTTTTATGAAATTGCCATACCTTCAGATTCCATTGCAAGAACCATTGCATTTGCTATAGAACAACCCTCGGATGTAGATGTAAATGAAATATTGATTCGCCCTGCGGTTCAGGATTTCTAAACAATTAAAGAACATAGAAAATCCAATTGAAAAGATTTTTTTGTAATCTAACAATAGATTAACTGAACAATGGTTAACAATTGTATTCAATAATTAAAAAAGCGCAAGTCACTGGATTTGCGCTTTTTTAATATGACTTTCCTTAAGACTTCAAAATGAATCTAAAACATCTCAATGTTTACTGGAAACAAACTTTTCTTTATTTAGATCCATTAATCGACCGTTTTCTGTTATTAAAAAAAGCCCTTTAGATAAACCTGGATAAGTTTGGAAATAGGCATAGGAAATTGAACTTTTAAAATGGGCAATTAAAATGGTATATGCAAATGGAAAAAAAAGGCACAAGATTTTATAAGAAAGAACTTGGATAGGTTGCTTTAAAAAGCTAAGGTCAACTAGTTTGCCATCATGTTCTTAATTAATTGGGGTAAAAGTTCAAGTAAAGGACAAAAAATGTAAACACTAGGCGCCTTTCGCATTAGTCATAATTGATTAAAACACTTCAAATTTTATTGATTCTTAAAATTTAAAAAATACAAGGCCATATAAATATTATAAAAGTGCTTCTAATTAGCATCTTTAAAATAAGTTTGTTAAAATGAAGAAAACAACAACTAAGATTATAAAAATTAGTCCGAACCAATGCCACCATGGCCTTCGAAGTTTCAACTCGTTTTCGTAATAGATTTTTTTTAGTTCAAAATCAAACTCACTTTTCTTTGAAGTCTTTTTACAATAATCGCATTCGCCAAATGTTCTCCTACCCATTGGAAAAATGGGAATCAGAAAAACATGAAAGTAACGTCCATATTCTATAATATTTTGTTGTACGTTGGTTTCACAATAGCTACATTGTTTTTTTTTAATTTTCAATGACCCAATATAGCTTGATCTTAATCCAAAAATTTTCATGCAAAAGAGGTTTAAGTTGTTGTTTTGTCAAGCCCTTTTTTCTTTCTAATATGGAAAATCAACGCTTTAACGTAAAATGATTCTTTATTGTTCGGCCATTTTGCAATTTCAAAACAAACCAATAATCACTTGATGGAAGTTTACGGCCATTTAAAGTTCCATCCCACCCAAGATGACCGGATGTCAATTGCTTTAGGAGTTTGCCATATCTATCAAAAATTTGAACAGTGACATTCGAAAATCCTTCAATACCTTTAATGTGCCAATAATCGTTTACCCCATCGTTGTTAGGGGTAAAAAATTTGGGATAGTCCAAAATGAAAAAGTTTTTTGTAGTAGTGCCACACCCATTTATATTCCTAACATGCATGGTGTAAGCTCCGCCTAGAACATCTAAAAAAAGATTGCTATTTTGGTAATGTAATCCATCAATGGAATATTCAATAGCTTCTTCCGCCGAGGCGAGCACTTCGACGGTATTACTAGATGAAAAGTCGTTAATACTAATTTCGTCAATTTTTGGAATCTTGGGTTGTTCAACAGAAAAGGAAAATGTCTTTTCGCATAGTAGCCCATTCTCTTTTTTTTCAACTGTAAGAGAGTAGTTGCCTCCATTAGTTAAATCGACTAAATAAGAATTTGACAATACGATTCCCGCTTCATTACGCCATTCCCAAAAGTCCATTGTAGGGTTTACTGATAGGGTCAGAGCTGTTTCAGGGTCACACAAATGATATTTTTCTTTTAAATCAATTTCCAAAGGAGCATTCACAACCAACTCAAAACTTGTTTCTGAAAAGCAGTCCAAGTTTTTTTTGCTAGTTACTCTTACAAGAATGGTCTGCCTATACGGAACAGTGTTCTGAAATGGATTGGAAAGTGGGGAAGGCAATGGAGTACCATCAACATTAAAAAAAGAAACTTCAAGGCCTGTTTGCTCCCCTAAAACTATAGATTCAATGTCCGATGTATCAAATGTTGAAGAAAGCCCCGTTCCTTGAATGTCTTCACAAGAAAAAATAGTTTCTATTGGGTATGCCCTTACAGGTTCAAAAACTTCAATATTTTTTTTAAGGGTTACTACTTTTTTCCCAATGGTTGTAACTTTTGCTGTGACTATATAAGTCCCCTTGGAAGTAAATTCATGGAAAGGAGCAATAGCTGTAGAATTATTACTGGTTCCTGAATCAGGGTCTCCAAAATCCCATTCTACTGAGGTAATATTATCTGTATTGGTAAGGCCAAAGTCTGAAGAAAGACTACCGCAATTGATCTCGTGATTTATGTTGTGCTCAGTAACAGTGTTGGGTGATCCGAATGCCTTCAGATAATAGTGTACTCCTGTATATCCATAGTCGGCCGTGGTAACATAATTATCAGGTGCGCAACCAATGGGATGAAACCAGGATGGATCAGTTTCACCTTCGGTATAGGCAATGATGATTTTATTTGGTCTTGTGACAATTTCCTCTACTTCCACTAAAATTCTTTTTGTATTTATTGGCACAACCACTGGAACATCAAAATCTAATGTCAATTTCTGCAAGTTGGTGCCCGTTCCAAATACAAGGGAAGGGTCTTTTAGTTCTACTGTTTGACTAGATCCAAGCAAATTCGCATCTGGAAAGGAATCAGGAAAGTCAGCATCAATCTCATAAATGTTAAAACGTACAAAAATAGGGTCGCTATTGTATATTGAGAGTACAAATGCAATTTCCGCAGAATCAATGATGAGCTCTTCATTTTGTAAAACACCAAAGTTTGAAAGTTCAAAGATTCGCCCCCAATAATTTGCTGGATTACAATGAAATATAATATGCCATGGATGTATTTCCCCTACATTTTGGTCTAGAGTAATTTGCGCCGTAACAGTCCTGGAAAAAAGAATGAGCATGACCATAGCCCATACTCTTGACAATTTAGCCAACCCTAACTGGGGAATTCTAATTTTTAACCTGTTTTGTTTGTAAAAGATAGTTCCTGATGATGTCATAATTACTAGATACTAAAGTAAAGGTGTTGTAAAGCCTAAGACCGTGCTTTTTTCTAAAAGGGATGTATCATTCATTCTTTGGCCATAAAGCCCCTTAAAAACCGTCCCAAGACCGTCATAAATTAAATTGAATAAATGTTCCTTTTTAGAAAGTATCAGTTTTTTGAAATTCTCATCCAAATCGGTCAAAAGGTTTAATTCATCAGATGACTTGTAAAAAGTAGGACAAATACTCTATTCCGAACAATGAAATATAAACACCGATAAATAAATGAAAATATCCTTTTGCTAAATATGATATCCTTAACAGATAGTAGTGGGTATAACTTTGATTCCAAATGTTTTGAGAATGTAAGAAGGTATAAGCCTGTTTACAAATATGAATGAAGCAACCAATCAATTTAACCTAAAATCGTGATTATGAAAGTTAAATACCTACTTACTTTTTTGATACTATGGATTTTTGGCTTTACCACAGTTCAAGCCCAGTGTGATGCAAACAATTTTTCTGTAACGGTCACTTCAGGAAGTTGCCTTGCGAATGGAACCATTAGCGTACTTCTCCCTGGTGGGGCTCCTTGTACCGGATGGCAGGCAATTCTTACCAACCCTAGTGGAGTGGAGACCATAAGGAATATCCCATCAGACGGTGGTCCTATCGATTTTAATTCCTTGGCAACTGGAGATTATAGCATACGATTGGTCAATGGCGCAACAGTAATACCTTATCCAAACAATCCAGTACAGGTAACTACTACGTACCAGGCCATGCTCATTTCCAGTAGCAGTCAAGCCCCGTCTTGTCCAATAGGCGCAGACCAATATACCCCAGATGGAACATTGGAAATTACCATTGACAATGGTGGTAATGGACCATTTCTTTACGAGGCAACTTCACAATTTGGAGTGCAGAGTTTTGGCCCAACAGCGAATACTTCCCACACTTTTGCAAACATGGAAGGAGGGGAATCGGTATCTTTTACGGTGACTGATTTGGGGTGCGGAGTTTCCCAAACACAAGATCCGGTAATTGCCCTTAACAACGATATAGCATCCGAATATCTTATATCTGGATTCAGAAGAAGATGTGCTCCCGAGTGTAGTACATATGATGCAGTATTTTTTACCAACATATTTTCCCAAAATCGAATAAATACTGTACAATTACCCGGTAATGCCACAATAAGTATAAATGGAGGAGCGCCACAGGACCTTGTACTGGAAAATGCAAACGGTTCCGTTATTTCTTTTGAATATCCTCCTGGATTAAACGAGAACGATTCCTATGTACTTAATTTTAATGACGGTTGCTTTACTTTTAGTGGAAACGGTACGGCCTTGCCCATAAATGACACTCTTTTGCAATTAAATAGAGATGCAATCTATGATCCCGTTACCTGCACTTTTATACATTCGGTAAGCCCTAAAGGTCTTACAGGTGTTGGAGAAGATGTCTACAATATGTTCTGCAGTACCAATAATTTGATTATAGAACAGGAGATTACATCGGGGGTATGGGTAAATGTGCCTTTGGTAGGAGGCTCTTCAAGTGATCCGTTAAATTCTGGAATTCCGTTTCAGTTGCCCGGCAGTGGGCATTATCGTGTTACCGCTTCGGATGATTGCCATACAATCATTGAGGAGTTTGATACTTTACCAGAGGTAAACCCCTTAGATGACATTGATATCCGCAATTCAAGTTCAGTTTTAGAAGGAACGGGTGCCTTGGTAATTGACAGAGTACCAGGAACGGCCTCCTCGGCACCCATCCCTGCTACAACCTATGAGATAAGCCCAGTACCATTTGTGCCCAGTATAACCATAAGCCCAAGCCATCCTTTTAGCTTGGCAGGGTCTTACACCATTAATTTTCCGGCAACCTATACTACATCAATAAATCGTTCCTATATAGGAGATTTGCCTCCTGGGGATTACGAAATCAATGTCACGGACGTATGCAATAATCAAGCGCAAATATTGCATACAGTTTCAGACGTATCTCAATATAATCCTTCGGTACAAGTAGTTAATGGATGTCTTAATTCTTCAAGCATTATTTATGATATGAATCCGATAAATGTGGCCAGTACTTTCAATACCCGCGTGGATGTTGAATTATGGACCGATAACGGGAATGGTGAATTAGGCGCCTTGGTGCAAGGGGATATTCCTCCAGACCACCTTTCCGGATTTTTTGATAACATTTCGTCCGGAGATTACATTCTTAGATTCACCAACATCAACTTTAGATCTAGCAATCTCAATGAAAACTTCTCAGTTGTTACACTCAATAATGATGACCGAGAATATCAAACACTTGTTACCGTTGCCCCTTTTCAAAATATTGGAGTAACAACTACGGGGGCATTTTGCGATTTAAACGATTCCTCCTCAGGAATGGTCTTTGCCGAAATTACAAGTGGCACCCCAACCTATCCTATGGTATATGAACTTTTTGATGCCTCTAACCTTAGTACTCCTGTACAGACTTTTACCGAAACGGATATATCCGTGACCAATCATCTTTTTCAAAATGTTTCCGAAGGAAGTTATATAGTAAGGATAAGCACGGCATGTGATGGATTGGATTCAGACCTTGATCTAATATTGGCGCCCATACAAACATTAATCACTTCGAACAACAATGGTCCCTTATGTTCTCCTGGAGAGAATATTGAACTGTCCGTAAATTTGCCCACAAGTCTTTTTGATATTGTATGGACCGATGACCAGGGCAATACGGTTGGTACGGAGTCCTCGGTCACGATTTCCGTGACTACCCCAACTACGTACACGGCAAGCTATTCCCTTAAATCTGTATTTTGTCCATCGGCCCAAGTAAACACCAATGATATTTTTATCGATTTTCACCCCGATCTTGTTCAAATAGGTTCAGAAAGCACTACTTGCAATAGTTCAGGAGCTGATTATAGGATTAGTGTAGAAGTCGCTGGAACACCTCCCTATACCGTAACGGGTACTGGGGCTCCGGGAATATTCAATGGAAACATATGGACTTCCGACCCTATACCCGCCGGTACAGATTATAATGTGAGCTTTGAAGATGCCAGTACATGTGCCATATTGAATGTATCGGATATAGCACCCAATTGTTGTGTGTTTGCAGTTACATGTCCCACATTTCCTGATATGGTCGTGCAATGTTATGCAGATTTGCCTTCAGCTATAAGTCTTACCGAAACGGCATTTGAGGCCTTGGGCAATGCAGATGGTCTAATTGGAGATTACCCCTGTGGAATTATTGAAATAACGGTCACAAATAGCCCGGATATGGGTAGCTGTGACCAGACCATAACCAGAACCTATACGGTAACCGAATATGAGGACACCAATGCAAACGGAGTCAGGGATACTGGGGAGAATGTAATATTAAATACATTGGACTGTCAACAGGCCATCAGTGTCGAAGATGCCATGCCACCGTCCTTCGTTGAAAGTGTTCCAGCCGATATAACTGTACTATGTACTGAAATACCAGAAGCCGCAACGTTAACGGCAATAGACAACTGTAGTCCGGACGTACAGGTAAATTTCACGGAACAGACCATATTTTCCAACACTACCGATGATTTTATCATAGAGCGTCTATGGGAGGCCGTGGATTCCTGTGGTAATGTTGAGCTATTTCAACAGATTATCAATGTAACACAACCTGAAACAGAAATTGTAATTATTGATGTTTGTGTTGATGATAATAATATTGATCTTCTCCCATATCTGCCTCCTTCTTTTGATGCCAATGGAGTATTTGAAGTCATATCTGGAGATGGAAGCTTGGACGGTAGTTTATTGGACCCTTCCGATTTTGGAGTTGGGGAACACCAGATTTCCTATAGTTCTGAACAGGGAATCTGTAAGTACTTTGTAGACTTTACCATACGTATCAATGCTGATTGTATCCCTTGCAATGCTTCGGAAATTACGGCGTCAACTGCGGTCACGGCAAACTTAGATGGTGTTAACGATTTCTTCGAAATAAAAGGAGGGGAATACTGCAATTATACCTTTGGACTGCAAATTCTTAACCGATGGGGCCGAATTGTTTACGAATCCAACGATTACAGAAATGATTGGAGCGGGTTTTCCCCAAGCAATACTTTCGGTAGTTCGATCACTTTACCATCAGGCACATACTATTATATTATTTCGGTCATAGGTCTTGAAATGGAGCCTATTAATGGATACATATACTTAGGTGCTGATTAGGGAGCCCATCAACCATAATAATTTCTATATAAATATGAACCCCCAAACTTATATTCTATTGATCGATAGATGTACTAAACCATGGAAAGCATGAAAACAATAAAAAAACATTTAATAATGATTGTGGTATTGTGCGGAACGACTACAAACGCACAACAATTGCCACAGTTCACACAGTACATGTTCAATACCATTTCCATAAATCCTGCCTATGCCGGAAGTAGGGAAAGTATTAATATGACAGCTTTGCACCGCAACCAATGGGCAGGTCTGGAGGGTAATCCCACTACCAGCACTTTCTCGGTTCATACCCCTTTGAACAATGAACGTGTGGGCTTGGGCCTTTCTTATATGGCTGACGAATTGGGCTTTGAAAAAACCCATTATGTATATGGAGATTTTTCCTATACTGTTCAAGTAACTGAAGAAGCAAAGCTGTCCTTTGGTCTAAAAGCGGGGGTTACCAATTACAATTTGCAGAATCCGGATTCCAACGACCCGTTCTTTAATTCCAACTTCAACAGTTGGAAACCGAATTTTGGTGTTGGAATTTACCTCACTACTAATAGATGGTATGCCGGGATATCGTCTCCAAGAATTTTGAACACGGACTTGAACGAAGGTGAATTCAAGGCATTGGAAAGAAACAGTTATTATGCCATAGGCGGGCTTGTTCTTGATTTGTCCGCGAACATCAAGTTTCGCCCGGCATTTATCACGAAGTTCACTAATGGAGCACCTTCAACCTACGACATTACTTCCAGTTTTTTATGGAACGAAAAAATTTGGCTCGGAGCATCGTATAGATTCAATGATGCTTCCAATTTCGGAGCTTTTATAGATTTTCAGGTTTCTAAAAATATCAGACTTGGCTATGCTTATGACTTGCCAACTTCTATCATAAGACCTTATTCTGGGGGAACGCACGAGGCTATCCTCATTTTCGAACCAAGATTGTCAAAGAAGACCAAACTCTATAGATCCCCAAGATATTTCTAAAACCTTATCCCATGAAACGTTTTAAGACCATTAGTCTACTGTTCCTTACTTTTTTTAGTGCATTGTCGCTCACTGCACAGACCATTGTTCAAAAAAGAGCAGACCAATTGTTCTACAAATTTGCCTATGCAAAGGCCATTCCCCACTATGAGAAAATGATCACTGGAAAAAATGCTGTACATGCCTACCAACATTTGGCAGAATGCTACTTATTCTTACGGGATTTTGAAAAGGCTTTGCCATATTTTGAACATTTTATTGATGAACCTGACACCCCAACCAATTATTACTTTGAGTATGCCATGGCATTAAAGAGTGCCGGGCAAGACAAAGAGGCATTGCAGTGGTTGAAACGCTATGGAAAATTGCATAAGAAAGATAAGAGGGTAAAACAGTTTTTGAAAGACGGAAATTTGGCCTCCGTGGTTTTCAATAGCAAAGAACGTTACCAAGTTGAACCGGTACATTTTAACACAGAGTTCAGTGAATTTGGGTCTTTTGTCCATGATGGACAGCTCTATTTTAGTTCAAGTCGTAAAGAAAAGGTTTCGGAAAATGTTTATGATTGGAACAATGAGTCTTGGCTGGATATTTTCCAAGTAGCCGAAGGCAGTGATACAGACGTTCCTCGAAAATTTGAAGGAGATATCAATTCCAAGCTCCATGAGAGTTCCATGGTTTTTTCCACCGATTATAAAAACGATACCATCATCTATTTTACGCGAAGCAATTATTTCAACAATAAAGAAAGTTTTCACATAAAAAAAGAGAATCTGAACATAGAAAAACAAAACAACCTAAAAATCTATAGGGCAGATAAGGTAGAGGGCAATTGGAAAGTTACTAAAAACCTCAAGACCAATGCGGATCATTACTCTACCGGACATCCATCGGTAAACTCAGACAGAACATTGCTGTATTTTGCTTCGAACAAACCGGGAGGTTATGGAGGAACGGACATTTATTACTGCAAAATACATCCAAGAGGCGGTGTTGGTTTCCCTATTAATGCAGGGCCCATAGTGAACACCCCCGGAAATGAAATGTTTCCGTATATTAATAACGAGGGGCAGCTTTTCTTCTCTTCTGATGGACATGTTGGTTTTGGGCAATTGGACGTCTTCGCCACAATTTCTGATGAGAGCGGAAAAATCAAAGATGTTATAAATCTAGGAAAACCCTTGAATAGCGAAAAAGACGATTTTGGGTACTATGCCCTGGATAATGGTATAGATGGTTATGTAAGCTCTAACAGAAAGGGAGGGAAAGGGAACGATGATATCTATAAGTTTAAATTTATTCCTCAATTGGCAGTGGAAGGAACAGTGACAGATGCCGTTAATCTAAAGGTGCTGGATGGTGTACAGATCTCATTATACGACCAGAAGACCGGCGACTTGATGAACAGGACCATAACCGATGATAATGGGGAATATAAAATGTTCATTGATCGAAAACAGGTGTATATGATAGAGGCGGTAAGAAGTACACATCCCCATAAGCACGTGTATTTTAATACTTCCAATACACCTCGGGCTACAAGAACAATCTTCAAAGATATCCAATTGGAGCCGGTATTGGATTTAAAGGTTCTTGCAGATCTGAACAAAATATACTTTGATTTCGACAAAAGTGATATCAGACCTGATGCAGCATTCGAATTGGACAAAGTGGTGAAACTGATGATGGAGACCTATCCGGAAATGACCATACGACTGGAGTCCCATACCGATCCCTTGGGCAGTCATGAATACAATGATAAATTGTCAGAGGAAAGGGCACGGTCAACTTATGACTACCTAATTTCAAACGGAGTTCCAAAAGGGCGAATACTATCCTATAAGGGATTTGGCAAGCGAAGACCCATAAACGATTGTAAAGGTAAGAAAGACTGCTCCAATGAAGAGTTAGAACTGAACAGAAGAACGGAATTCCCCATAGTTCAAATAAGTAATGACCAACCAAATCATGCCACTATCAAAAGCAAATGAACCAACTTTTCCAAAAAATAGACAAAATGAATCGATGCATAGATCAAAACGGCCTTTAATTAAACAATGAAGTAAACCGGGCAGGTCCCAAAGTATATTTGAAATGAGACTTGTAATACTTTTATTACGAAAAAGCTATGGATTTGACCACTTTGGACCATGATTGCCTTTTTTTAAGCGGAGAAGGTGGAGATTATACATAGAGAACATATAATATAATGCTGGACAAACCAATTGATTTTATTATCTACGATAAGCAAGGACCTTTTAGCAATGCCATAAGGCATGTATTAAAAAAAAAACCAACCCAAATACATCGCATTAAAAAAATCCAGGAGCTTGCGAAGCTTTTACAAGAAAAAAAAGACGTACATTTTTCACTTCTAATGTTTGTTTTTAACGAGGATTTTGAATTTATGGACTATTTGGAGTTGGAAAAATTTGATGTTCCCATCGTTTTCGCTCCCACAAACAAACGCTGTTATGATCGGTTATGTAAAATTGAAGGTATCTGGACCATGGACATATCCAGAAGTAAACAAGAATACATTCAACAGATAACCGATTTTTTGGAGTTATTGCAATATAATAAATAGTCTGACCATTAAGGCATGCCAATACTTTAATTCAACCTAATATGAACATTGTAATTATAGATGACACAACAGCGGACATAGAATACTGCAAAGAACTTTTAGCGAAGAACTTTGATAACTCCAATATTTTGGAATGCTTTGCTGATTCAGTGGCGGGGCTTGAATATGTTAACAAGCACAAGCCGGATCTTTTAATCCTGGATATGGAGATGCCACAATTAGGTGGGTTGGATCTGATCAAACAATTAAAATCGGCCCGGACAGAAATTGTGTTTTACACCTCCCATGCCGGTTTTGCGCTCGAAGCGTATAGGAATTTTGCCTTGGGCTTTTTATTGAAACCAATAAATGAGCCTGAATTTGTTGGTATCATTACCAAAGCTCTCCACCGATTGGAACAGGAAAAAAAAGGTAATTTAGGACTTGATAATTTAAAAAGTGCATTGCAGGCTTTGGAAAACAAAAAAGTGCCCATTCCGACTATGGGATGTACTTATTTTCCAAAGGTAATGGACATAGTTCGACTTGAGAGTGTGGATAGTTATGCAAAAATACACTTGGCGGATGGCAATATACATTTAAGCTCCTATGGTATCAAACATTTTGAACAAAGCTTGACACCACCGCTTTTCTTTAGAGTGCACAAGTCACACTTGGTCAATTTAAAGAGGGTGGAGAAGCTTTTCCCGGATGGTACATTGGTAATGAACAATGGCGATCATATTCCGGTGGCTAGAAGGAGAAGGGCGGAACTACTGGAACTCTTTTGAGCGTGGACCTGGATACTACTTCACAACTTTACATATGGTATTTCAACGGTTACCATAGTTCCACTTCTTTGTTCATCCCTAAGGTCTTTGAATATAATCCGATATTCTCTATCCCTTCGATTTATTTGGTTCATAAGATTTAACCTTTCTTTTAAGATTTGTGAGGCATACGATTGGTGCTGTCTGTTCTTTGCTCTGTTTTTTGATGCCTTGATCCCCAATCCATTGTCTTCAATAGTAATAATCAATTGTTCGGTGAATGATGACTTTTCAATGTTCAAAATAATTTCTTTGCTTGCTTGATTTTTGTCAAAACCATGTATTATGGAATTCTCCACAATGGGTTGTAATATCATGGGTGGGATTACCACATCATTTATATCAATATTTGACCCAAATTTTATATCCAAAATAATATTATCATCATTGTCAATATTGCTCAGTGCAACATAACTGTTGATAAAATCAATTTCCTTGGAAAGTTTAATGCGTTCATTTCTGGTAACATCCAATGTAAGTCTGGCAAGTTTGGAAAAAAGGGTCACATAAAGTTCTAATCCCTTTGTTTTGTCATTCCTTAATCTATTTCGTATCTCGTTCAAAGCATTGAATATGAAATGGGGATTCATTTGGGATATCAATGTTTTCCTTTCCAATTCAATCAATGCTAGGTTTAGGGCATATTTTTTTTTCACTTTGTTGCCATAACTCAGCACTAAAAAAAGTAATAGCCCCACTGAGAGAAATCCACTTAAAATTAAAAACCAAGATTGCTTATAAAAAACTTCCGCTATATTCAAATCATAAACCAGTTCGTCAATCGATTCGACACCAGTGGAATTCACCCCTTTAATCCTCAAAACATGATTGCCTGGGGGTATGGACAACAGCTTCAGAGTAGTCTGGCTTCCCAGATTCACCCAATCATCGGTGACTCCGTCCAATCTATAAGCATATTTGTTGGCATCTGTATTATAACAGTCGTTAATGGTATAGGATATTGAAAATGAACTTTTATCATAGGGAAGATTAAAGCTGCGAGTATCCTTGTTAATAACATCAAGCTTCATTTCTTTCTCTTCCTGGGCATCATAATATTCGAATTTGGTGGGGAATATTCTGATTTCTTGGGATTGAACAGTCTCAGCAACGCTGTCAAAAGTGATTAATCCGTTAATCCCTCCAAAGAGTAAATTGCCTGATGAAGACCGGTAATATGAACTTGGATTAAAATCATTAAAAGGTAGTCCATCTTCCACGTAAAATGAGGTGATTTTTTTTAAATTTTTCTCATACTGGTAAAGTCCGTTACGAGTACTGAACCATAAATTTCCATCGGTATCTTCCAAAATTCCCAACACATTTAGATTGGTAAGACCATGAGCTTCGTTTATCACTGTCAATTCTTTCAGATTCTTGTCTATGTGCACTGCTCCTTTGTCTGTACCTAGCCAAATATTTTCTTGCCTATCTAAAAAAATCAAATTTACCTTGTTAGATGGAAGAGCCAGTTTACCTTCAGTAGAATCGTTGTTTAACTGTAAAAAAGTATCAGAATCAAGATATTTTATAATGAGTCCGTTAGCATCAGTGCCAATAAAGAGTCTATCTTTGGCCCTATGAAGGTCCCAAACAAAAAGTTCCCTATTGTTCTCAACTATCGGAATGGGTAACTCTCTGAATTTATTATGTCTAGTGTTGAATTCGTGAAGGCCATAATGACTGGAAAGCAATAAGGTAGAGTCCGAAGATTGTAGGATATCATAGTAATGCAAACTTGGCAACCTCCAGTGCGAATTAAATAAGTGAACCTCCTCAATCTTATTTTTAACGTAATTTATTTTGACAAGCTTATTACTCTCCCCTAGGCACCATGCTGTGGAATCACTGACTTTTAAAAAAGATTTCTGGTAACCCAGCTCCATCCTATCAAAAACCTTTGCTGTTTCATAAGGGCTTTTGTTATAAGGATCATCGGAAGGGGTAAGCTTAAAGACCCCTTCATCAGTGGCTGCAAGGATTTCTTTATTGGGAAGCTCCAAAAAACCCCTTACATCAATCCTTTGACCCTCATAGTAATTAAGTATCCTATCAAAATTATTCTTGCTGAACTTTATTTTGCTTATGTGGTCATCGCTGCTGACATAAATGATACCGTTTTTATCGATTTCAATATCATCGATTAAATTGGGAAATGGAATCTCATATATTTTTTTTAGATGAAGGCTCCTATTCATTTCTATCATTTTGAATAGTGATAATTTTTTCCCCAAATCTTCGATACCAATGAGATCGACACGATTTTTTAGTACAGTGTTATCTTCTTCCTTGATGAGAATCATCTCTTGAACAGGTAAGTTAAGTACTTGAATATCCAAATCTTTTATGAAATGGGTTTTAAAAATACTTCCTTCATAGCTATATTGCGTTTCTATAGATTCCGAGAGGAGGTCACCATTGTTCGTAATTAATAGGCCATCACCACCATTATGTTGCCATTCAGGATGCAAATAACCACCATGAAAATAGTTAAGTGTCGAAGTGAAATCAGCAATTAACGTGGACTTCCCTTTGTCCAGGACAAATAGCTTACGTCCCTGTCTAATTAGAAATTTATCACAATCGATCATTCTTTCAAACTGCAGAAAATTCCTTAAAAAATATGCATCGTCGGCATATCTTGGTTCAATTCCAGGAACCTTATATTCAATGACTTCCAAAGAAGAATCAACTTTTAAAATAATATTATCCACCCGGGCGCCAGCAGCAATCCATAGGTTTCCATCGCAATCTTCGATAAAGGAGTTTGCCTGCAGTTCTAACCCTTTTAAAAAAAGTTTGAATTCTATTCGATTAGAACTAACATCTAAAGTTTCGCTGGATACGAAGATTCCCGTAGTTCCCGATACCCATACTCTCCGTTTGCTATCAATAAAAAAATCATGTATAAGTTTGGGTAGGTTATCTGTGTTTTTATCTATAAAAGGGCTGATAACATTATAGGAGCCGAAGTCCTTTACAAAACCATTAAAAGTAGAATACCATAGAAATCCATCATCATCCATCTGCATAAAATTCTTGTACTTATGGGATTCTCCATTGGAATTAATTTTAATATCCTTTATCGTATAATCCTGTGCTCGGGCAACACCCAAAATCAAAAAAAAGATAAATAGAATAATATGTCTGTATGGTATCTTCAAGTTGTTTAAATGGTTGGTAAATGACCCAAAAGTTTGGATTTTAGCAAATCTCAACAAACCACATGTTTGCATGAAATTACCTCGTCTTACTAATATACGGTCAATTAAGCATTTTAGGATTAGTCGTTAATGTTTTCAAGCCCTTAACAATTTATTCATGTTGGCGAATCAATGGAAAAATTATGACCAATTAAGGCAACAGCTGTTTTATGGATTTAACAGAAATTCTGCTTTCCCTATCTCCAATAAAATTGGTCAATGAATCCAAAAATTCAAAATCAAGTGGGTATTTCACTGATTATTGACCCTTGGTAAAGTTTCATTATTTTGAAATTCAATTGCCGTTTAAGGCATTGGGTCCACCGTTTAGGGTTTTTTGAATTTAGAGTTATAAGAAAAAAATTATTTTTACGTAAGAAAAATAGTCGGTATTGAATTTGCAATGTTTTTTTAGCACATATCTGATATGCAATCACTAATATCTAATACAATAAATTACAAACTTTGTTTGAATGATGAAGCTAAAAGTTTATTTACGAGTTCTCTGCAAGAACTTGTAAAATCGAATTGTTCTGACTTTATGGTGTATAGAGTAGTTAATGGTAATATTAAAAATTTACCAGATTATGATGATTGGGAGGAAGCCCTAGAAATTGATGAAGATATTTATGGAGAACTCCATTTGAATCTTTGTAAAAAAATGGGTGAGATTGTACGAGGAAGAAGTATACAAAGCATAGATTAATCTCTTTTAACTCTATAGGTTACACCTCTATTGGTAACAATTCTAGTGGGGCAACCAAGGCGTAGGGTATTGTCTTTTGATGATCCAAGTTCTTGCCCGCTAATCGCCACTAAAGGAACGCCATAAGTTGGGCTTGAAGGTGAAGTATCCACGGCCCCAGCCAATCTGTTGCTGGCGTCTAGGTTGTCTCTGGTAAAAGCCCCATCGCCTTCCAATGCATCTGGGCAATTATCGTTATCGCTATCTATGTCCACATAATCTATTATTCCATCGCCATCAGTATCTATGGAGCAATCCGAAACATCACCAGCTAATCGTTGGGCATATAGGCTTATTCCATCAATTGCCATGTATTCATAAACCATTCCAGTACCGTCGCTATCTGCTCGAAATTCCAACCATTTTGTAGGTGAGGTGGCAGTAAATGTCATTTCTTGTTGCATCCAAATTTGATTGCCCACTCCTTTATAGTCCATGGCAGTACTAAAAGAAATTGGTGCACCTAAAAAATCCCCGATTCTCCAACGTGCTTTCAGGGTGGGATCAATGGGCGTGATTCCTGCAATGCCTGCATTGGCTTGATAAAATTTTAACACATAGGTTCTAACTACGTCCAAATTATCCAATCGAACAAAAAAAGATTCACCGAAATTGTTCCGAACACTCGCACCTATAAAGACTCCTCCATCTGGGGAAGGAGCCATCCCATTAGCACTTGCAGCTAAAATACCGCTGCCAGTTGAAGGCACAGGGGCAACCCATGAATCTGGAGAGCCATTCCCTTGCGCCCAACCAGAGCCAGGATTAAATAATCCAACAAAAAATGAAACCCCTACCGTGCCATTGGGGTTATCACTACCTGCAACTGCAGACAAGGATTCAAAAGTGCCATCTGCATTTTGGTTGCTTAGAATATTCATTGCAGGACACTCCACTTCGTCAAGGATTCCGTCGTTGTCATCATCCATATCTTGGCAATTGGCTATGCCATCTTCATCGGTATCCTCATATTGGAACAACCTTACCCCATCTAGGACCATATACTCAAAATTGACCCCGGCACCATGACTATCAACCAAAAATGTCAAATCCAGCGCTGTTGTCGTTGAGGTAAAGGTCATTTCCTCTTCCATCCATATTTGGTTGCCCTCTCCCTTATAGTCCATGGCGGTGCTATAAAAAGTTTGGGTGTTGAGTGTAACCCTCCATCGCGCAGTTTGTGCAGTACCTATAGGCGTTATCCCATCAATTCCTGCATTGGCCTGGTAAAACTTTAGCACATAGGCTTTTCCCACCTCAAGATTAGTTATGCGGGTAGTAAGAGTTTCACCATTATTGCTATTGTTCACCCAACCACCGATAAAAACTCCCCCATCAGGGGATGGGGGCATTCCGTCTGCAAGGCCCGCCCAAAGGCCTGATCCCGTGACGGGTATGGGAGAAACCCATGAATCTGGTGTTGAAGGCGAAAATGAAGCTAAAAACCATCCCAATGCATAAATATTACTGTTGTATGCATCGTTACTAGCTACTCCTGATAAAGATTCAAAAGTGCCATCCGCACTCGAGCTGAAGTCAAATGGTATTAGGCACTGTCCAAACCCAATTTCATAGTTAAAATTAAAAGTGATCAGGAGCACTAAACAAGCGCTTTTCACGTACTGACTTTTTGAAGTCATTGGTTGGTTTTTTTGGTTTTCACCTAACCTTTCAAACCTTCACTACATGATGGGTATGTTGGCGAAAAACTATGTCACTGAGATAGAAAGTTATTTCGAAAAACAACTACTTGTTGCCCGTATTGAAGCAACGGTATTTTTCATCCATTTATCGGCACTTAAACTTGAAAAACATTCAAATAGCTATTTTCCTTTTTAAAAAAGAAAGTAGCACCCTTATAAAATCAGTGCATTGAGGGATAATTTTTTGAAGTATTTGTTTGTGGAGAGAGTGTGCACAATATAAACTTAGAAGTGTTTTTCAAAAGGCTATTGACCTCTTACCTTATTTCTCTTGAATCTGTTACTCTAAAGCTTCTTTAAATAAAGTTTATTCCCAATTAGCATAAAATGGTTTTGAGAAATACTTAAGACCAATTTATATGCAAATAAAAAAGGCCCTAGAGTTTAATTTCTCTAAAGCCTTACTATTAATGCTCCCCCTCTTGGGCTCGAACCAAGGACCCTCTTATTAACAGGTGTTAATCTCCAAAACAATACAACGGATTTCAATTAAAATGACCACACCAGTAAGCGGCAAATTGTTGTACCTATGTTGTATCTAAGTCAATTTTAGACATTAAAAAAAGGCTTCCGAGAAATTGGAAGCCTTTTCTTTTGTAGTAGCGGGGACTGGACTCGAACCAGCGACCTTCGGGTTATGAGCCCGACGAGCTACCTACTGCTCTACCCCGCGATGTGGAGGGCAAAGATACAACCGTTTTTCACTTATTTCCAAATTAAAACTAATTTTCACTAAAACGTTTAATGCAAGTCCAGCTTAAAATCCATAAATTCGAATTTTTACTCTATGGAAGGTTTTAATGATTTTTTGTCCGCAATGCTACCGTACACCGAGTGGGCCATGCTTATTCTTTTAATTGGTGGTGGACTGTTCCTCGTATTTCGATCTAAATTTTTACCATACCGTTATTTTGGTCATGCGATAGCCATTACAGCTGGTAAGCATGATAAAGAAGGGGCAAAGGGAGATGTGAGTCACCTTCAAGCACTATCTGCTGCAGTGGCTGCAACCGTAGGCCTTGGAAATATTTCTGGAGTGGCAATAGCTATTTATATGGGAGGTCCGGGTGTTGTTTTCTGGATATGGATAACGGCGCTTATAGGTATGTGTATAAAATTCTACTCTTGTAGTCTTTCAATCATGTTTAGAGGGACCGATTCTGAAGGTAAGCTTCAAGGAGGGCCAATGTTCTACATTACACAGGGCATGGGTGAAAAAGCAAAACCTTTGGCTACTTTTTTCTGTATTGCTGGCCTTTTTGGATTTTTAGGAGTGTTTACTGCAAATCAGTTTACGCAAACCTTTATGAATGTAGTAAAGCCAAATGAAAGTTTGGCCTTGTTAGGAGATTTTAACTGGAAGCTGATTATCGGGATTACGCTCGCCATTATAACGTCATTCGTCATTTTTGGAGGACTCAAAAAAATAGCTAAAGTGGCTTCAACAATTGTTCCTTTTATGGTGTTGGTATACTTTACGGCCGTAATAGTTGTTATGGCAACCAATGCAAGTGAAGTATGGCCTTCTTTAAAATTAATCGTAACAGAGGCATTTAATTTTGATACCATGATTAAAGGAGGCTTCTGGGGATTGGTAATACTAGGAGTTCGGCGTGCAATGTTTTCAAATGAAGCTGGATTGGGTAGTGCGCCCATGTACCATGGTCAATCCAAAACAGATGAGCCTGTACAAGAAGGATTAGTTGCTATGTTAGGTCCTTTTATTGATACCATTATCGTCTGCACCTTAACAGCAATAGTTATTATTCTAAGCGGAGCTTATTTAGAAGCAGAAAGCAATGGAATACTGATGACACTGATTGCCTTTAAAAAAACATTGTTTGGTTATGGTGATGTTTTATTGATGATTATCGTTTCAGCATTTGCACTATCCACATTATTTACCTATTCATACTATGGAGTGAAATGCCTTTCTTTTTTAACCAATGCCAAAATTGGAAAATACTACAACTGGTATTTTGTGGTCACTATTGTTTTTGCTGCAGTAGCCTCAGTAGATTTGGTCATAAATTTGATAGATTTGGCCTATGCACTTATGGTTATTCCAAATATGATAGCGGTACTTTATCTATCCCCTAAAGTTAATTTAGCAGCCAAAAAGTATTTTTCAAAAATGAAGCATGAAAAAGCATAAATCGGGTTTTGTAAATATTATTGGTAATCCAAATGTGGGCAAGTCTACTTTGATGAATGCTTTTGTTGGTGAAAAACTTTCTATTATAACGTCCAAAGCGCAAACTACAAGGCATCGAATTTTAGGTATTGTCAATGGGGACGATTTTCAAGTGATTCTTTCAGATACACCAGGGATTATAAAGCCGGCATACGAATTACAAAGTTCCATGATGAATTTTGTAAAATCAGCATTTGAAGATGCAGATGTTCTGCTATACATGGTTGAGATTGGGGAAAAAGCATTGAAAGATGAAGCTTTCTTTGCAAAAATCACCAATAGTAAAATTCCTGTATTACTGCTATTGAATAAAATAGACACTTCTGAACAACAGGTATTGGAAGAACAAATACAATATTGGCAAGGGTTACTTCCCAAAGCAGAACTACATGCAATTTCTGCATTGGAAAATTTTAATGTAAAGGAGGTTTTTGAACGGATTTTAGAATTGTTACCCGAAGCCCCACCTTACTACCCCAAAGATCAATTAACAGATAAACCAGAGCGTTTTTTTGTGAACGAAACTATTCGGGAGAAAATATTGATGCATTACAAAAAGGAGATTCCATATGCCGTAGAGATAGAAACTGAAGAATTTTTTGAGGACCCAGATATTATTAGGATTCGTTCTGTGATCATGGTGGAACGAGATACGCA
Source organism: Flagellimonas sp. CMM7 (assembly GCF_021390195.1). Classification (NCBI taxonomy): domain Bacteria; kingdom Pseudomonadati; phylum Bacteroidota; class Flavobacteriia; order Flavobacteriales; family Flavobacteriaceae; genus Flagellimonas; species Flagellimonas sp. CMM7. The sequence goes on from NZ_CP090003.1 coordinate 2,596,402, forward strand.
AAAAGGTATAATTATAGGTCACAAAGGAAGCGCCCTTAAAAGAGTTGGGGTAGAATCAAGAAAAGACCTGGAAAAATTCTTTGATAAACAGGTTCATATTGAACTCTATGTTAAGGTGAATAAAAATTGGCGCAGTAACTCAAGACAACTCAAACGTTTTGGTTACAACAACTAAGACATAATTAAGTGTTGGACAAACGTTACTTCGTTATAATTGAGTTAAGTGAAAGGGCGTAGACATTAATCTACGCTTTCCCATTATTCTTAAAATCTGAAATTATCTCCCTTAGATAATCTTTAAGCTGACTCATCTGAGTTCGACCCTTAACCTTTCCCATTCTTCCAAAAGCATATAGTGCAAACCATAGCAGGACCAAAAAGAACATTCCTGCAAGCCAATAAGTTACATCATGCCCTAGGGAATAGTTGGAGTAAGCAAAAACTCCCAGAATAATAAAAAGAGTGCCTATGCCAAAATGCAAGAACATAAAAAATGTCCAAAGTGTAGGATTAGGACCAAAGACGCCATGAATTTTACTTATCCCTTCCTCAAACGAAGTAAGTTCTAGATGAAGCTGTGGGGACCAAAATGTGGTGTCAGCTTTTTTAAATCGTATATAGATGTGTTCATCCAGTCTTTTTATAAGGAATGGATGTTTGTCACTTTTGTCAAAAACTAACTTTAATTGTTCAATATCTTCTTTTAAAGAAACTTCAAAACGCGGACGCAAAACAATTTCATTGGTGAAATCACTCATAATTCATTGAAAATGATTAAAAAAGGTATCATTTTTTCTTCATAAATAGTGGTATTTTTGCCAAAATTTAATGCAGATGAGTGCTATCGTAGCAATTGTTGGAAGACCAAATGTTGGAAAATCTACTTTTTTTAATCGACTGATTCAACGTCGAGAGGCCATCGTGGATGCCGTTAGCGGTGTTACGCGTGATCGTCATTACGGAAAAAGTGATTGGAATGGGAAGGAATTTTCTGTAATAGATACTGGTGGGTATGTGCTTGGCAGTGATGATATTTTTGAGCAAGAAATAGACAAACAAGTAGAACTGGCCATAGATGAAGCCGATGCCATTGTTTTTATGGTTGATGTGGAATCTGGGGTTACAGGAATGGATGAAGATGTATCCAAGTTGCTTAGAAGAGTTGATAAACCTGTTTTTCTGGCAGTAAACAAAGTGGACAACGCCCAAAGGGAAACAGAAGCGGTTGAATTTTACGCATTGGGTCTAGGGGATTATTATACCTTATCGAGCATAAATGGCAGTGGAACAGGAGAATTATTGGACGCGTTGGTAAAGGAATTGCCAGAAATTGAAGAAGAAGAAAGTGAGTTGCCGAGATTCGCAGTAGTGGGGAGGCCCAATGCTGGAAAGTCATCCTTTATTAATGCACTTATAGGGGAGGACCGATATATAGTTACGGATATTGCAGGAACCACCAGAGACAGTATAGATACCAAGTATGATAGATTCGGTTTTGAATTTAATTTGGTAGATACTGCAGGAATCAGGAGAAAAGCAAAGGTCAAGGAAGATTTGGAATTTTACTCCGTAATGCGTTCCGTAAGAGCAATAGAACATTGCGACGTCTGTATACTTTTAGTAGATGCCACCCGCGGGTTTGATGGACAGGTACAGAACATTTTTTGGTTGGCACAACGAAATAACAAAGGTGTTGTGATTTTGGTGAACAAATGGGATTTGGTTGAAAAAGAAACCAACTCAGTTAAAGAATACACTCAAAAAATTCAAAAAGCAATAGAGCCTTTTGATGATGTACCAATTCTTTTCATTTCAGTGTTGACTAAACAACGAATATTTAAGGCGATTGAAACTGCCGTAGATGTTTATAAAAATCGCTCAAAAAAGATTATCACCCGAAAATTGAACGATGTTATGTTGCCCATTATTGAAAAGACATCACCACCGGCATATAAGGGTAAATATGTAAAAATAAAATTCTGCACTCAACTGCCAACACCATATCCACAGTTTGCTTTTTTCTGCAATCTACCACAATATGTGAGAGAACCTTACAAGCGTTTTTTAGAAAATAAATTGAGGGAGAACTTTGACTTTAGTGGTGTGCCTATTACTGTTTTCTTGAGAAAGAAATAGAACCTAGTTCTCCGAAGCCAATTTAACCGATACATTCTGTTGCATGCGATTGCCTTCATCGTCAACTACGGTCAATACATATTCTCCAGGTTTAATTTGGTAGATGAGCTCGTGAAAATTTTCAGTGGTGCCGATGTAAGTCTCATCTAAATACCAATACACAATACTTTCTCCTTGTTGATGTGCAAGCTTGAATATGATTTCAGTTGTGTTGTTGCCCAAGTCTTTTGGAAGTAAAACTTCCTCATTTTTCTTCGGATAGATAAATTCCATGAATTGTAATTCCGAAATTGAACATCCTTGTAGATAAGTTGGCAAAGGCCTGTAATTTGGATTTGACGTGGAGTAATAATATTCAATTACCGGAGGAAGGGTAAACCAATTTTTGGCTACCATATCCTCTAGCGGATAACACTCGGAATTTACCCTAAACACTTCTGATGCATCCAAAAAAACTTGTTTGTGGTAAGGACACTGCTTGCTTTTTATTCCATTATTTGGGAGCAGCTCTTTCTTGATATTATCACAGAAAGTGGAAGCGAGATGTCCACTTTGCGCACAGATTTCCATTTCTGCCAAATCGTCAAAAGGCTGTTGAAACCAACCACTATTGGGTAATGCATCAAGCACATCAAAAAGAATTGGTGCAGCAGCAGTAATTCCTGTTAATCCGGGTCTTCCTTCACCATCCGCATTTCCTGCCCATGCCCCAATGGCATATTTTGATGTTACTCCAACGGCCCATGCATCTTTAAACCCAAAACTGGTTCCTGTTTTCCATGCAATGCGTCTAGAAGAATCAAAAAATTGCCAATTTTCGTCACCTTCCGGCCTATTTACTTCTTGTAGTGATTTGAAAGTATGGTAAAGCGAACCAGCATTTATAACCGGAGCTTCAAACTGTTGTTTTCCAAAATCGATTTTAGTATTCAACAAATAACTGGGTTCTGCAAATTCATTAGTGCGATAAGTGCTGGAATTGGATTCAAAATAGGCTAATGTTGAAGCAGCGGAAGCATAGGTTTTGGTAAGATTCCATAGTGAATTTTCTGCTCCACCTAAAATTAACGCTAAACCGTAATGGCTGGAAGGGCTATTCAATTTCAAGTTCATTTTATGAAGTTTATTATAAAATTTTTGAAGCCCATATTGACGCAATAAACGAACTGCGGGCACATTTAAGGAACGTGAAAGAGCCCTGCCTGCAGGCACTACCCCCGAGTGCTTTCTATTAAAGTTTTTTGGATTGTAACCGTTGATCACCGTTGGGATATCTTTTACCAAGGTATTTGGCAGCAATTGGCCTTCGTGCATGAGCGAGGCAAAAAGAAAAGGTTTCAATGTGCTCCCTGTGCTTCGATTTTTGGTTATGATATCTACGTAGTTTCCGTGTTGTTTTCCTGAAGGAGAATTGCCCACATAGCTTAAAACCTTTCGGGTTTCCACATCCAAAATTAAAATGGCAAGGTTATGGATTTCGTTACCTTTTAATCGTTGGTAATGTCGTTCTGCTATAATATTTGCTTGATACTGCAAATGTCTATCAATCGAAGTCTGTATTCGTTTGCCTTGGTGTTCCTTTTTAATACGTTCCGTAAGATGCGGCGTTATGTTGGGAAGGGCAATTGGTTTTTGCGGTAAAGGCTCTGCAATGGCCAGTTCATAAGTAGTTTCATCAATATGATTTTCTTCCCATAATTTTTTAAGTAGCCGATTACGTTTTTTTAGGAGTAATTGTTCGTTTCTTCCTGGAAAAATAAGTGATGGTGCATTGGGCAAAACGGCCAAAGTAGCTGATTGTCCCCAGCTTAATTCTTGTGCCGGAATGCCAAAATAACGCCAGGAAGCAGTCTCCAAACCTACGACGTTTCCGCCATAGGGAGTATGTGCAGCGTACATTTTTAAAATGTCTTCCTTGGAATAGCGTAGCTCCAATCGAGTTGCCATAAAGATTTCAATGCATTTTTCAATATAGGTTCGACGCTTGTTTTTTCTGCTCAACCGTATAACTTGCTGGGTAATGGTACTTCCCCCTCTTCGCGTATCCTTGGTAAGGTTATGCTTTATGGCATTAAAAATAGAAATCGGATTAAAACCGGGATGGTGATAGAAATATTCATCTTCGAAAAGTAAAATACTTTGTTTAAAGCGTTCTGGAATGGAATCCATTTCAGGAAAACGCCATTGTCCATCATCAGCAATTCGAGCCCCAATCAAAACATTATCAGAACTGGTAACCACAGTTGAGGTTGGGTCTTTGAAAAGCTGTTTCGGTAAGCAAAAAAACCAAAACAAGAAAAGAATGAGAACCACCAAAAATTTAATTCGGTGTTTCAGTATAATTTTCTTCAATGCCAATAAAAAAACCTTCATTTACAACATCATCGTGATACTTTAATCCATTTACCCTTATTACGGGCATAGCTGGTATTGTCGTACATGGCTTCAACCTGAGACCCTGGCAAGTAATAGTCACCTAAAAAGGAAGCATTCAGTTTTATGGTAAAAGTTTTGGTCTTCTTCGCGCCTAAATCAAAATAGAAATTCGTTCTGTCGTCACGTGTGTCAATGTAATCCGCTTTACTTGAATTTGGGTCGCTTCCTCCTGCATAGGATGTATTTACAATTTCCCACCCACTAGGAACAATTTGGGTCAATGCCAAATTATCATAATAATCATTGGTCGCATTGAAAACCGTTAATTGTGCTTGCAATTCAGTTCCTTGACGAAGCTCAGTTACATTAATAGAATTTCCAACAGCATCCAAATATTTTACGGAAAGTGTTAGATTTTGCTGTTGCGCCAATTCTTGACCCACCGGTAGTTTGCCAGTTTGGGTAAGCGTGGCATAAATGGTATTTCCTTGATTGTTTTTGATAAGTATTTCACCTTTTGCTGAGGAGATTGAAATACTTCGTTGCGCAATAGCCCTATCTGTTTTTACCGCTATTTCTTTTCCATTATTGGTAAAAGTCAAATCAAGGGATTTACCCCCATTTTTTGCAACCATTTTAGCCATGGACAACAACGCAAATGCCGTCTCTTGTGTGCTGTACCATCTTTGTGAGGACAGGTTTTTTGCTAGTGAAACAGCCAATTCTCGCTGTTGGGAGTCTTCAAGTATGACCATAGTCTCTAAAGCCATTGCCCTATTCCTGAATACTGAACCATAGGTTCTGTAATTATAGGAATTAGGTCTAAAGTTAATGTTAGCCGTTTGGGCAAGTTCTTTTGCCACTTCTTTTTTGCCCACCAACGCATAAGCAGCAGCCAATCTCCATTTAGCTTCATTACTCAGGTTTTTGGATTCACGCAATCTGTTCATAGCTGCCAATTCTGGTTGTTGGGCCAAAGCCAATGTATATAGGCGGTAGGCTTGGGCAATATCATTATTATAACGAGTACTTTGATTGCTCCATTGACGGGCCGTATTTTTTTGATAACGTAGCCAATTACTCAAAAATGTTAATGGAAGTTGATACCCTTTTTGTTTGGCCTCCAACATAAAATGACCTGCGTAGGATGTTCCCCAATCATCTGCACTTCCATAACCGGACCAATAGCTTAAACCACCATTTGGCACTTGAAAATCGTTAAGCCTCTTAATGGCAGCTTTTATATTTTTTTCGATTTCTTTTTTCTTGTCAAAAGTGATATCAAGTACTTCTGCTAAAAATAGCTGGGGAAAAGCTGCGGACGTAGTTTGTTCCACACAGCCATGGGGATACTGCAGCAAGTATTCCATTCTTTTTGAAAAGTCCATAGGTGGGAGCGTGGAAAACTCAACAAATGCAGAATTGGTGCCAGATGTTCCAAAAATTTCAAAAGAGATGGTCTCCGATTGATTTTCGGTTATCGTATACAGCGTACTTTTAGTAGTTATAGGATTTGGATTTTCTACATCAATTTCCGTTTCATTACTGGCGTTTTCTCCATTTCCGGAAGCCGTCACTTTTATGGTTTGAAATGATGTTGAAGGGTTTACCCTAAAATCAAAATTTACAATTTGCTCGCCAATGGAATTGAAGGTGATATTTTTTGATGTAGGCCCGATTGCTTCCAGAGCTTTTCCTGCATCAATTGAAACGGTAACATTTTTGACCTTTTTTTCCATAGCAAACACGGTAACCGGAATGGTCACCTTTTCTCCAGGAGATAATTTTCGAGGTATTGAGGTCAATACCATTAACGGTTTCCGCACTGGAGTAGCCTTTTCTACATTACCATAAGCGCTGTTCTTATTTCCTGCAACAACCATCGTTCGTACAGACCCTACATAATTGGGCATGTCTATGGTATGGGATGCTTTTTCACCAGCTTTTAAAGTAAACGGACCTAAATAGGTGACGACCGGCTTAAACCGTTGTGCTTTCCTGTTTTTGGCTCCTTCACCAATTCCACCACCACCAATGGCATAAATATTATCTACGCTGATGGAATAAGCGCCCATTACATCATCAAAAATATCAAAGGTTTTTACGCCCAATGCTTGCCGTGCATAAAATGATGAATGTATATCTGGGGTTTTAAATCGAGTTAAATCCAGGAGGCCTTCATCAACGACTGCCAAAGAATAGGTCATTGGCTTTTTGTTTGCTTCTGAAACGGATACTTTAAAGGATTTTTCCGGTTCCAAAACTTCTGGCATTTTGAGTTCTGGTTTTAGAAAGGTGGCTGGGTTTTCAACCAATAAAGGGACTACGCCGTATAAACGGATGGGCAGGTCGTTCGCTACTTGTCCATGAGGTTGTAACAAGGAGATGTTGATGTAGGCATTGGGAGCCATGTCCGCAGTAATTGGAATGGTGGCTTTTGTCTCCTTTGCCGAGGTCTCAATCCATTGTTGCGATAAAACTTCTGAACCATTTTCAATACTTAACAAAGCTCTTCCGCCTAAATCCGATGGAAAAGTTACCACTGCTTGGTCTCCAAGCGTGTATTTTTCCTTGTCTGCTGAAAAAATCAAAATTTTTGAACTTTCAGTATCACCAGATGCTGGTCTTCTCCACCAGTTTCTATAGAAATAGGCTGTTCTTCCGGTAGCATGCCCTGAATCTTCATCAATAACCCGGATTAAGAATCGACCACCATCGTCATCAGGAATGTTTACTTTAAAATTCGCCTTCCCATCAGCTCCAGTTGTTACCGACATTTCCTTAAAAGGACGATGCACCGTGGCATTTTCGTAACGGGAAAGATTATCGTAACCACGGTTCCACCACCACCTCCATTCTATTTTATATACTTTGACCTTCAGTTTTCTATTAGCTGCTTGTTTACCATCTGCATTGACCGATACCACATCAAATGTTGTGTTCTCATCCGTTAAAAACGAACCATACTGTCTTGCTTTTGGGGAACGCAATCCTACAAAATGTGAAAAAGGCGCCAGTTTTTTAGAGAATACATCGATGGAGAAATCTCCGCCGCCCTCAAAAACTTTTGTAGTAAATGTGGCTTGCAACATGCCTGGTGCATTAGTGTTTGCATTGATTTTTTTATCAACATTGAGTAGCCCCTCTCCATCTAATTTTGAAGAAATAAATTGAAGTTCTGTTTCATTAAAGGTTCGAACGGGGTCTTGAAAAATGTACCCCTTATGATTAGGAAATGCATTGGCAGCTTGCTGTAATTTAGCGTTGACATCAATTTTTAAATTACGGGCTGGTGCGCCATGTAACCACTGCACTATTGCCTTTCCCTTGTTATTTTTGTTAGCTTTTAGTACTTCATCCTCAAAAGCAAAATCTACCTTTAATCTATTGGGCTTAACAGTAGCAATCTTTAAACTTTTATTGAATTGTGCTCCTCCAACAATGATTTTGGCGTTCCAAGTTCCTGTGGGCGAAGTAGCTTTTGTAGGGATGGGGAAGTAATAAAAATCCCCCTCTTTTTTTGCATACAATCCATCAGCAACGGGTACAGTACCATCTTTAAGTACATTTCGTTGCACTAGTTTCCCTCGTGCATCGCTCACTTCAAGGGTTACTGGGTGGCTTGCAGGTAATGGATTTGCTTTATCATCAAGGACAAAGGTAAGATGGACAGGATCGCCAGGGCGATGTACACCTCTTTCCGTATAGATAAAACCTTGCAGTCCACTTTGCAATTCTTGGCCAGAAACATCAAACTTGCTTAATGAAAGCGCATTGCCATCTGCAAGTTTTGCATAGGCAAAATTGCTGCTCTTTTCTGCCACGGCGAACGCTATTGTTGCCTCTCCATCATAAATTCCAAATCCAGAGGCATCTGTTGTTATTTCAGTAAGTAGTTGCTGTTGAAAATTATACAATTTGATATTCGTATTTGCCTCTGGCTTTGTAGTCAAAAGATTTGTTGTGGCAAAATGGTAAGAACGGTTATTTCCTTTTTTTACAATAAGCCCCAAATCACTGCCTAAAAGATTGGTTGTTACAATTCTATTTGCGTTATAATAGGCTTGGTGACAAGGATTGTCCTCCTCTTCCCAGTTATAGTTGTAGTTTCTCCAATAATAAATCTCATTGTCCCAATAGCGTTCTTCTAAAGCTTCTTCGCTTAGGCTTTGGGAGTCATTATCACTTGAAGCATAGCTTTCTATTTGCTCTTCGGAACTTCCTGAAGCTGAACAGTCATAGGAAGTATGTTCTTTTTTAAAACTAAATTCTATTCGATATAAGGACCCTGGATTCACTTTTATCAATTCTGATAGATCAAGGGCATGTGCTTTCCAGAAGCTCATATCATCATCCTTGGTTTCTGCAAGTGATATTACTTTGTAAGCTACTCTTCGGCCCACAGGTCTAAGGTCGGAGTTGTATTCTTGCGTAAGATTGTTGTTTTGGAGGTATTGCAACATATTGTTCTCAAAAATCTGAATGACCCGCACTTCAACAGCTGAAAGATTAACGGTTTCAAAATAGATGGGTGTTGATGTAGCGTTGGGTAAAATAGTTCCTTTTGAAATTAACCGCACATTTGGTTTTAACTGCTCAAAAGAGACCAATTCTGAAAAGGATTTTTTAAGTGTATAACCATATTCACTTTTAATGCCCTCAAATGCGTTTACACGTACTTGACCCATAATTCGGTTTGAAGGATATACCTTCAGAACATTACCGTTTATTTCGTAACGCAAACTTTGGGCATTTTCAATGGTGACCAAACCATTTAGATTCTGGTTTTGTTTTAAGGGGTCTGAAAAATTGAGCGTCAAAGCAGCGTTGGGAGCAGTTGAGGTTTTGGCATCTACTACAACAAATTTGTTCAACCCTGGGATGATGTATTTCTCCGAACCACCGTTATCAGCACCTAGTTCTTTACCCTGCCAACTAACCGTTAGTTCACTATCATCTGTTTTACGTGGGATACTATCAATTTTAAAACTGAAATACCTGGCATCTTCACTTGTGTTGTTCCATTTTACCGAAATCTTTTTATCACCTTGTGCAACCGAGAGAACAGTGTTTATCTTTTTCGCATTTAAGATATCGGAAGCTTCCAAAGTACCCGTTAGATATTGCCAATTTTTACTGTAAGATTGGAGATTCCCCAGACTGATTTTAAAATTTGGAGTAATGGTTTTAAAACTAAATGTGTAGTTTTTGAAGTCACGCTCAATGTTTTCAAAAAGCTTACCTAGTGAAAGGCTAACGGTGTATTCAGTATTTGGTTTTAAATATTCTGAAGGTTGAAAAGTAAGTTCCCTACCGTTTTCAATAGCCAACTTTCCTTCAACCTTTGGGCTTATTTTCATGTATTCGACTGGAAGTTCTTGAGCAAGTTCAAACTGATTCAATTGCTGTGCCAATACTATGTTGATAGGAGTAGAAATACTTTGATTTCCATTGGTGTGGTAACTAATATAATCCTTGAATTTAAACAAGTTGTCCGTATCAGTGGAGTCCTTCTTTTTTTTACAGGAAACAAACAAAACAAGTATGGAAATAACTAGAACTCGAACAAAACGTGACATGCCAAAATGGAATTAATTAAACTAATAGTTGACCATGACTAAGATAGCTTAAAAATAGGTGGAGGGGCATTGAAAATTTATAGGTAGTTCATATTGATTTACGAATGGTTTTTAACAAATGGACGGTACGTTATGAAACATTTATGATTTATGCCATGACATGTATTGTTGAAAAAAGATAACTTGAAACTATTAGGAACAATCTAAAACGAACATCATGCGAAACCTTATTCTTTTGCTTTTTTCTGCAGGTATTTTTTTATCGACCAATGCACAAGAGTCAGATTACCAACTTGTTGAACAAACCGTAAATTATTACTTGGATGGCGGTACCAACAATGATTTTGAAACATTGAAAAAAGCATTTCATGAAACCGCAACCATGAAATTTATTGGGAAAGATGGATACAAGGAAGTTAACGCTCTTGAGTTTTTCAGTACTATAAAACCAGGTCCAAAACAGAATAGAAAAACTAGAATTGCTGATATTAACATTGCCGGCAATGCGGCCAATGCAAGATTAGAAATTGAATACCCGACCTTTACATTTATAGATTTTATGAACTTGCTTAAAGTTGATGGGAAATGGAAAGTGGTGAGTAAGATTTTTTATAAACGGATGGAATAGTCATCACTCTGGAACAAAAACCGTAACTCTAACCGGTAAGATATCGCTGTTCGTGAGCTCCCCTGCGATTCCTGACAGTGAAGCATCGTCAATACCAGTATATGGGCCACAACAAAAACTTCCCGCTCCGTCAAAAGTGGTTATGTTAAAAGTGAATGTAGTAGTGTCCGCGAGAGAAATTTGGTAGGTCTGTTCTCCTATTGGTGTATTTTGAATATCAATAATTAAAATATCCTGGTTTTCAAAATCCTTTTGTACCTCAAAATCAATAGTATTGGTGTCTGCATCCGAAATAGTTATTTGAGCCGCTTGATAGGTTCCGTTAGTGATAAGGTTTGCGCCGGTAGTATTATCTATAAATTCAAAGTATACTGAATCGTCAACGGCTGCACAGTCAACAAGTGAGCAGTCTTCAAAATCATCCTCTGGCGCGCAGATAACCGCATTGAAAAGCATAGAGTAAAGAATCAACTTTTTTAAGAACATAGCTGAAGTTTTTTATTAGAGATGATAAGATGGGGTCAAAGTTGCGTCACCAACCACCAGAGGCTCCGCCACCGCCAAAGCCGCCACCGCCAAAGCCACCTCCAAACCCACCAGACCCGAAACCACCTCCTGAGGAGGAACCACGGTATCCACCGCGTCCCATGTTACTTAGGATAATCATCTACTCCCGATTTTCGACCTCCACCGCGACCTCCACGATTATTTTTATTTCTTCTGGAAAGAATGATGATGATGACTATAAAAATAATAAAGGGAAGTAATGATTTTAATGAAAACCCCTGGTCATTTGCAAAACTACGGTCCTCTTTAAATTCTCCATTTAACACCTGAAAAATAGCATCGGAACCTTTATCCAATCCGCCATAGTAATCTCCTTTCTTAAATTCGGGAATAATAACTGATTCTATTATCCGCTTGGACATAAAATCCGTTAAAGAGCCCTCTACTCCGTAACCCGTGTTAATAGCTATTCTACGGTCGTTTCTTGCCAATAATACAAGTATACCGTTGTCTTTGTCCGCTTGGCCAATTCCCCATTTTTGACCCCATTGCGCACCCAAGAAATTAATGTTTTCTCCTTCTGTAGACTTGATGATTGCAACTACAATCTGGGTAGAAGTACTATCTGAATATCTAATAAGTTTTTGTTCCAAAGCTTTGCTTTGGGATGCGGACAACAGATTTACATAATCGTAAACACTGGTTTGTTTTTTGGGTTTTTCAGGTATAGAAAATTGCCCCCATCCAAAGGAAACCCAGAATAGGGTAATAAGAAGACTAACCTTTTGATATGGCATCGCTCAGTTCATTGGTATCATTATGGTCCCATGGAAAATGAGCTTCCAATTCTTCTCCAGCTTTTATCACGCCTTCTACAATGCCTTGTTTAAAATCACCATTTTTAAAGTGTGAGGAAATCAAATCTTTTGTAGTATCCCAGAAACCTTTAGGGACAGCACGGTCAATCCCACTATCTCCATAAATAACAAATTTTTTGTCATCAACGGCTACATAAAGTAAGACTCCATTTTCTTCTTTGGTGTTATCCATTTTAAGAAAGTGGAATACCTGTTGTGCTCTACTAAAATGATCTATTTTGGCAGTTGCTTCAAGATGCACTCGGATTTCTCCTGAAGTGTTTTTTTCGGCCTGAAGAATAGCTTCAATAATTTCCTGTTCCTCCCCAGCGGTCAAAAATTCCTCTACGTGCGACATGTATCTAATTAAAATCGAAGTTTACATCTGGTGCATTTTCAGAACCTGGATTAGCTTTGTAGCGCGGCATTTCACCAAAACCAAACCAACCTGCAAGCAATTTTCCTGGAAATTTGGTAGTGTGAATATCATAGATATTAACTTTTTCATTGTATCTATCTCTTGCTACATTAATCCTATTCTCGGTACCTTCCAATTGTGACTGCAATTCCAAAAAGTTTTGATTTGCCTTTAAGTCAGGGTAGCGTTCCACAGTGACCAAAAGTCTGGAAAGTGCTGAAGAAAGCCCTGTCTGTGCTTGTTGAAATTGTGCCAATTGCTCTGGAGTAATATTATTGGCATCTATAGTAGTAGAAGTTGCCTTTGCACGTGCTTCAATAACATCTTTTAATGTGCCTCTTTCAAAATCCGCAGCCCCTTGAACTGTTTTGACCAGGTTTCCTATCAAATCGTTTCTTCGTTGATAGGAACTTTCTACATTGGACCAAGCCGTCTTCGCATCAGCTTCATATTGTACGGCAGTATTATTAAACCCCACTGCCCATTGATAAATTATAAATGCAATGACCCCAATAACAATTAACGGAATTAACCATTTTTTCATTTTCTTAAGTTTTTAGTGTTTATAGTGTTATTATAGTTGTTCTTTAATTTTGAGAAGTTCGGCCTTTACTTTTTGGAGTTTTTGGACCACTTCAAAATTGGATAGGGTTTTTTGCTTTTCTTCTTTTAGATGTGTTTTTGCACCTTCTAGGGTAAACCCACGCTCCTTTACCAAGTGGTAGATCAACTGCAAATTTGTAATATCTTGAGGAGTAAATTTTCGATTGCCCTTGGCATTTTTTTTAGGCTGAAGTACATCAAACTCTTTTTCCCAAAACCGAATCAGAGAAGTGTTCACACCAAATGCTTTGGCTACTTCACCAATGCCGTAATATCGTTTTTCAGGAAGATCTACATGCATTAATCCAGTGATTGGTTCTCTTGGTTGGCGAATTTGAGCATATTTTCAAACTCTTCCGCCGTCAAACTTCCATAATAGAAGTTAATGGGGTTGATGCGTTCTCCATCTTTAAAGACTTCGTAATGTAAATGAGGAGCTTCTGAACGCCCCGTGTTCCCTACAAAACCTATTAAATCCCCTCGCTTTACTTTTTGCCCCTTGCTAACGTTGTATTTGCTCAGGTGGGCATACAAAGACATATAACCATACTCGTGATCTATTCTAATGTGTTTGCCATATCCTGAAGAACGGTTGTCCGCACGTTTAACTGTTCCGTCACCTGTAGCATAAATTGGCACACCTCTTGGAGCGGTAAAGTCCATTCCCCAGTGCATTTTTCTAGCCTTTGTAAAAGGGTCTGAACGCCACCCATAGCCAGACGCCATTCTGGTCAAATCCTCATTTCTTACAGGCTGTATGGCAGGAATAGCGGCCAAAAGCTTTTCTTTTTCTTCGGCGAGCTTGGCAATTTCGTCCAAAGATTTGGATTGAATCACCATTTGTTTCTGAATAATGTCCAAACGTTGTGTGGCATTGATGATGATTTCAGAATTATTAAAACCTTCTAAGGACTTGTATCGGTTTATTCCGCCAAAACCGGCCTTACGTTGTTCCTCTGGTATTGGATTTGCTTCAAAATATAACCTGTAGATATTGTTGTCCCTATCTTCAATATTGGCTAAAACCTGCTCCATCTGTGCCATTTTCCTTGTTAAGATTTCAAACTGGAGCTCATAATTATGCACCTCACGATCTAGGGAAAGCTCTTTGGGAGTGTTTAACCAATTGGTATTTAACAGTACAATAAGGCCAATAAAGCCAAACAAAGCAGCCCCTACTATGAAAAAGAAGAGATTTCGATACTTTTTGGACTTTTTAGGTTCAATCTTCCTATAAGAAAGTGTATCTGGATCGTAATAGTACTTAACTTTAGACATGAAGGGATTTTATCCTATTTTTGCGCATTCTTTTAATCAAAACAAACAAATATAAAAATTGTTTTGCTTAAAATGTTAAATTTAATAAAACCCTAGCAATTCCAATGACATCCCAAGAAGTTAGAGCTCAGTTTTTAGACTTTTTTAGAGAGAAAAAGCATAAAATAGTCTCTTCTGCACCAATGGTCATGAAGAATGATCCCACTTTGATGTTTACTAATGCTGGCATGAACCAGTTTAAAGAATTTTTCTTAGGGAATTCAATTCCAAAATCCAAGAGAGTTTCTGATACTCAAAAATGCTTGAGGGTAAGCGGTAAACATAACGATTTGGAGGAAGTGGGTAAAGATACTTACCACCATACCATGTTTGAGATGTTGGGGAATTGGAGTTTTGGCGATTACTTTAAAAAAGAAGCCATACAATGGGCATGGGAGTTATTGACAGACGTTTATAAAATAGACAAGGACAGTCTTTATGTCTCTGTTTTTGAGGGAAGTAAGGATAAGGATAGTCTGGAAATGGATAAAGAAGCCTTTGAATTATGGAAGGCTATTGTTCCGGAAGACCGGATTATCATGGGCAATAAAAAGGACAATTTTTGGGAGATGGGAGATCAGGGCCCATGCGGACCTTGTTCAGAGATTCATGTAGATATACGGTCAAAAGAAGATAAAGCTAAAGTTTCAGGTGCTTCTTTGGTGAACCAAGACCACCCTCTAGTGGTGGAAATCTGGAATTTGGTTTTCATGCAATACAACCGAAAGGCAAATGGTGCATTGGAAAGTCTTCCAGAAAAGCACGTGGATACGGGAATGGGTTTTGAACGTTTGTGTATGGTTTTGCAAAATGTAAAATCCAATTATGACACAGATGTTTTTACACCTCTAATTCGCGAGATTGAAACCATTACTGGTGGTAAATATGGCAAAGATGAGGAGACAGATATAGCTATTAGGGTGGTTGCCGATCATATTAGGGCCGTGGCATTTTCTATAGCTGATGGGCAATTGCCTAGTAATACAGGTGCGGGTTACGTAATAAGAAGAATTTTAAGGCGTGCCATTCGTTATGGATTCACTTTTCTGGGAACTAAAAAGCCATTTATTTATCGGTTGGTGAAAGTGTTGGGCGAAACTATGGGTAAAGCTTATCCAGAACTTCGTGAGCAATATCAATTGATTGAGAATGTGGTCAAAGAAGAAGAGAATTCGTTTTTGAGCACGCTGGAACAAGGGTTGGTGCTGTTAGATTCCGTTATAAAGTCTTCAAAAAATAAAACGATTGATGGCCAAAAAGCTTTTGAATTGTATGACACATTCGGCTTCCCGATTGATCTTACCGCTCTAATTTTAGAGGAAAAAGGGTATGAATTGGATTCTGAAGGTTTTGAAAAAGCGTTAAAAGCGCAAAAGGATCGTTCCAGAGCAGCATCTGAAGTATCCAAGGAGGATTGGACAATACTTTTAGATGATGCTGAACAAGAGTTTATAGGTTATGATAGTCTTGAAGCTGAGGTGAAATTGGTGAAATACCGTAAGGTAAAAAGTAAAAAAGAAGGTGAACAGTTTCAATTGGTTTTTAATCTAACCCCATTTTATGCGGAAGGTGGCGGCCAGGTAGGGGATAAGGGATATTTGGAGGCTGCAAACGGAGATGTCATTTATATTATAGATACCAAGAAAGAGAACAATGAAATAGTTCATTTCTCTGAGAATTTGCCCAAAGATGTTTCAGGAACACTTAAAGCTACGGTAGATAAAAAGCAACGATGGCGAACAGCTAGTAACCACACGGCTACCCATTTATTGCATCAGGCATTAAGGGAGGTTCTGGGAACGCATGTGGAGCAGAAAGGCTCAGCGGTACATTCTAAATATTTAAGATTTGATTTCTCGCACTTTTCCAAATTAAGTGTTGAAGAACTTAGAAGCGTAGAGAATTTTGTGAATGCGCGAATAGAAGGTCAATTGCCATTTGAAGAAAACAGGAATATTCCGCTTAAAGAGGCTATGGAACAAGGGGCAATGGCATTGTTCGGTGAAAAATACGGAGACACTGTGCGTACTGTTCGGTTTGGGCAATCTGTGGAGCTATGCGGAGGTACCCATGTGAAGAATACAGCAGATATTTGGCACTTCAAAATTGTATCGGAAGGAGCAGTTGCGGCTGGAATACGAAGAATTGAAGCTATTACTTCCGATGCGGTAAAAGAGTTCTATTTTAAGAACAATAGAATGCTTTTTGAGATTAAGGACCTACTTAATAATGCACAGGATCCAGTAAAATCTGTAACCGTACTTCAGGAAGAAAACACTGCTTTGAAAAAGCAGGTGGAGCAATTGCTTAAGGATAAGGCCAAAGGCCTTAAATCTGAACTTATTTCAGAATTAGAAGAAGTAAATGGAGTCCAATTTTTGGCCAAAAAGGTTGATTTAGATGCCAATGGGATTAAAGATCTTGCTTTTGAAATTGGAGGCCAATTTTCCAATTTATTTTTAATGCTCGCTGCAGAAAATGATGGAAAAGCACTCTTGTCCTGTTACATTTCCAAAGAATTGGTGTCCAATAGAAAATTAAATGCTGGAAATATCGTTCGCGAATTGGGTAAATATATCCAAGGCGGTGGCGGTGGACAACCTTTCTTTGCTACCGCTGGAGGTAAAAATCCTTCAGGTATTCCAGATGCTTTGAAAAAAGCAATGGAAATGGTCAATCAAATGGAATAGCTTATGCGATTTATTAAACTAAAGGAAATCAAATGGAAATACATTCTAGGTGAGATTTTCTTGATTTTTGTGGGGATAAACCTTGCTATATGGTTTAATGATTGGAATACTTCAAAAACTACAAATTCCAATATTGAAATTGCTTTGGATAAAATAAAAGGCGAACTCAATACTAATTTGGAGCAGCTTATAGAAAATAGGACAAACAATCAAGAGATTACATTCTTCCTTGATGCTATTGAGGAAATACAGAATGAGAATTCAGGTAAATTATTGGTTTCGCCAAAAATCATGAGTGCCTTTGAAGATACATACAAGGATTTTTTCATGGTAACCGATTCCACTTATGTTGATACAGATTTATACAATTATGAGGGGGATACCTATATCAATCTTGATATTACAGAACTGAGCAGAATTGCGTGGGAGACCTCAAAATCTACAGGAATATTTCATGAATTCGGATATGAATGCCTTTACGAATTAGAAGGTATATACAATACCCAGAATTTGGTTCAAAATGAGATTGATAAAGCCACGGAAGCGTTGCGAAATCAATCTATTGATGATTTGGGCCGAATTTTAAAATTTGTGAACCAACTAGAAATACAGCTAGAATCTCAATACAAAGAAATGATTAAGGATTTAGAAAATTGCAGATAGTTGCACAGATACTTCCAAAATGAAACTCCTAACCACAATCCCTCTTGCAAAATCTGACAATCCAATAGATTATCAGAGTAAGCTACTGTTGCTGGGCTCTTGTTTTGTAGAAAATATTGGAGACAAATTGGGGTACTACAACTTTCAGCAATTGCAAAATCCTTTTGGAATATTATTTCATCCACTTGCAATTGAAAAATTGGTGGAACGCGCCATTGAAAATCGTAATTATCAAGGAAATGAAATTTTTGAACAGGGAGGAAGATGGCATTGCTTTGATGCCCATTCGGATTTGAGTGCTAATACAGCAGAAGAATTGCTCCGGAACCTGAATAATGGACTCGAAGAAACCAAACGACAAGTAGAACAAGCTACCCATGTCATTATTACTTTGGGCACCGCTTGGGGATATCGTTATAATAAAACAAAGGAGGTAGTGGCCAATTGCCATAAAGTCCCTCAAAAAGAATTTACTAAAGAATTATTCTCGGTAGAAGTGATTCAAGCTGGTTTGGAAAGGCTAATCGGTTTGATTGAATCCATTAACCAAAAGGCTAAACTCATTTTTACAATTTCCCCAGTACGTCACCTGAAAGATGGTTTTGTTGAAAATCAACGGAGCAAATCGCATTTAATTTCTGCAGTACATGGAGTTCTATCAGCTCGATTGCAGTCGAGAGGTCTCTCGTACTTTCCTTCATATGAGATCATGATGGACGAGTTGCGAGATTATCGTTTTTATGGAAAGGATATGATACATCCCAATGAATTGGCGATAGATTACATCTGGGAGAAATTTAAACTCAGTTGGATTTCTTCAAAGTCCTATGCGGTTATGGAAGAGGTTGAGGTGATTCAAAAAGGACTGCGGCACCGACCTTTTAATCCAAATTCCAAAGAACACCAAAAGTTCAAAAAGTCGCTCCAGACGAAAATTACGTATCTTAAAGATAGGTATCCGTTTATGAAATTTGATTAAATGAAAAAAGTACTCATTGGGGCAATAATTGCCTTGGCATCTGTTTTAATTTATAAATCATGTGCTGATGATAAAGCACAGCAGTCGATTCTTAAGGAAAATTCAATGTTGCTTCAACAGGAATTAAAGCAGGTATCCAAACTCATTGTAACCGAAGGACATTTTGTTGAAGTTTACAATTATGCGGATTCTAAAGAATTGTTTGGAGCATTGGTCACAGCGGATAAGAAAGCCTTGGTGGTGGTAAACGCCGAGGCCACAATTTCATATGACCTTTCCAAAATTGAATATGAAATGGATGAAGCTCAGAAAACAATTCACATTAAGTTTATCCCTGAACCCGAAATCAAAATCAATCCAGATTTTGAATATTACGATGTTACCGCGGATTATTTTAACCCGTTTAAAGCAGAGGATTACAATGCCATAAAACAAAATGTTACCACTTCACTGCTAAAAAAGGTAAAAGCTTCATCGCTAAAATCCAATGCTGAAAATAGATTGATCAGCGAACTTTCCAGAATATATGTGCTTACAAATACCTTGGGCTGGACATTGACCTACGGTCAAGAAAAGATTAACTCAGCAGAAGCGCTAGAGACTATGGGAAAAACTATTGTTGATTAATCCTATACCGTCATCAATTAAATGCCCCACCTTGGGATTATTCAGTTTAACCGTCTCTAAATGTACTAACAGTTCTTGCTGAAAGTCTTTGTCATCACTCTTTTTGGCCAACTCATAAAGTTCTGTGGGCAAAAGCCAATCATCAGGATGGTCTTTCTTAAGTTCTTGAAAAACCTTGTTCCTAGAAATAGTGGTGTTCACACCTTCTCTAAAATCCCTAATTTGAGCGTAGTATAACTCCAATTGTCTTCTATCGGTACTTTTTTCTGATTTAATGGTGGTTTCGGTAAGCTCATGAGAGATGAGGTCAAAGCTATTTAAATCAGCAGGACCGTTGAAAGCGGAGACCACTTTTTGGCCAACGGCCATGTGGTATAGTCCCCAATTGGGAAGGAACAAAAGTGTGCCATCATGAGTAACCTTACAATCTTTAAAGGTGATCAAGATGATTTTGCCTTGTAAGTTTCTGGTTCCAGTAACAATGGTGCCTTCTATACTCACACCTCCCTCAAACTCCAGTGAAACCTGCTCTCCTTCAAAAATTTTGTATGCTTTTAAATCACGTGGCCCCATATCCTCGATAGCAAGGTTGATGCCTTTTAGTTTTCCAATGGGTGAACCAAAGCCCTCAGGATGCTGTTCGGTACTGTGACCCACGAGTTCTTTCTCACGATAGGCCAATGCTGTTGGCCCCACCGTTCGCATATAAACTGGTTTGCCATTGTGTTCAATAACCGAATTGAAATGCCCGGATACTTGAAGACCTGTACTAAGTTCAATACTTCCCAAAGCCTTGGAATCTATTAGTTTTTGAACCCCAGATAAACCTCCGGTACGTAAAGCCATGGTATTGGCAAAGTCTTCCAAAACCTGGCTTAAATGCGCAAAATGAGGTGTAACAAAAAGTTGTGGTTGCGGTTTGGTAATGTCAAATGCTTTTTGGGCCGCTTCAATAGTATAAAGCTCTTTAACTACATCGCTTTGCATACACCATTTACTTTCCCCAATAGATGAAAGTAACCCTGCACCATAAATTTTTGGCTGTTCCAAAGTGCCTATCATACCATATTCCACTGTCCACCAGTGAAGGTTACGGATAAGCGCCATTTCACTAGGTACGCCCATATTTTTTTGAAGCTCTTCAATATGCCTTTCAGACTCTTCTATTTCTTCTTTTGAGGTTCCCGTTGCCTCTTTGATAATGGATAGATGCCTTACGGCTTGATAGAGTTCATAGTCTTTAGCACTTGAAATAGCTTTGCTACCAATTTCCCCAAATCGCCTTAAATACTCGGCATATTCAGGATTTGCAATTATGGGAGCATGTCCTGCTCCTTCATGAATAATATCTGGAGCTGGGGTATATTCAATATTTTCCAGTTGCCTAATGTCAGAGGCAATGACCAATACATTATAGGCTTGGAACTCCATAAAGGCCGAGGGAGGAATAAAGCCATCCACAGCAACTGCTGCCCAACCAATTTCTTTTAAGATACGGTTCATGCCATACATATTGGGAATATGGTCAATGGAAATCCCCGTTTTCAGTAAACCATCTACATATGATTTATGTGCTACTTTGCTTAAATAGTCCACATTTTTGCGCATTACATAGCGCCAAACAGCTTGGTCAATTGCAGAATAATCATCGTAATTCTGCGGCTTTATAAACTGCTTTAGATGCCCGGGAAGCTTGTCAAGAATGGGATTGGATTCGTAATTCATTGCACTTTTTTAATAGCCTTAAAGATACAAAATCGCAATGTGATTCTTTTTTTAATTGGCAAGAAGGACTTAAAAAAAACCGCCTTAAGGGCGGTTTTAAATTTTTTAGTTTGCAGCAATCTCGGTAGATGGCGGGTATGCTTTAAGGATGTTCGCTACAAATTCACGAATACGTTCCTCTTTTTTATCAATATTCTTGGTGTTGTTTAAGGTGCCTACACCGCGACCTTGCCAAACAAGTCCTTTGTTTTTGGCATCTATCAAATCTATATATAAGGAACCTTCTGTTCTGGTACTTACGTTATTTCCAAAGCCTCCGCCTGGACCCCAAAGCCAAGGGTTGTAAAAACCTCCGTAGCCCCAGCCACCCCAACCCCAGCCAAAGTTGTTGTTATATACATCCACTTGTTCACGTTCTTTGGTAAAGATGTTCACCAATAGATCCGGTTTTTGGGATTTTACAAAACCACGAGAACTCATTTCGGTATCAATAGCTTTTAGAATTCGTTTTTTGTCCAAATCGGAGATTTGAGCTTTATCAATACCTGTTTTGTAAAAAGCATACGTTTTATAGGTTTTAAAATCAGCTTCTTTATCATAGTCGGCAATAACCCTAACAGAACTGCAGGACGCCAAGAAAGTAACTGCAAGTGCAGTCAATGTAAATAGTTTTAAATTTTTCATAGTAATCTTTTTTTTGAGTTCATTGAAACGACTACAAATCAATCACAAATATTATGCCGAATATTCCTGCTCAACGCCTGGCATTTGTTTTTTTGTTGTACCCATAAGGGCAATGTCTACAACCACTTTCACAACAATAGCCACGTTTTAAATGGTATTTTTTAGTAAACACTTTGTAACCCTCTTCCGAGAGATAAAAATCACCCTCTTCCAAGGGAATAAGCTCCTTCATATCTTACGAAACCAATTTCGTTATCCATAAAATTAAGGTATTCCAGTGAGCGGGACTAGAATTTTATGATTTGAAAGAACCTGAAGTAGTTCAACGAAAATGTTAATGTTATTATCGAAACAATTTATTTTTCACATTTTTTTGCTGTTATATTTGTAGGAATCTTATGATAGTTTTAGTGTGATATTAGTATTTAAACACTTTTTTTATCGAAATTATGTAGGCCTATCCCTTTGGCCTTTCATCATCTTAAAAGAGGATGCCCTCAAAAAAGATGAAGCACTCATTAACCATGAACGTATACATCTTAAGCAGCAGCGAGAGCTACTTATTCTTCCGTTCTATATCCTTTACATTTCAGAATGGTTGTTAAGAACATTACTTTATCTTGATAGTTACAGAGCATATCAAAATATAAGTTTTGAGCGTGAAGCATATGCCAATGAAGAGGATAAAGATTATCTTTCGCGTAGAAAAACCTTTGGTTTTTTGGACTATTTGACGCGATAAATACACAGCTTGTTAATCCCTAATCAAAAAGTACACTTACCTCTTCTTGAGGAAAAAGACGTGACCCTTTATATCAAAAGGGAGGATACCATACACCCCTTTATTTCTGGAAATAAGTACCGAAAGTTAAAATACAATGTACTTGAGGTAAAAAAACAAGAGCACACCATGCTGCTTACATTTGGCGGGGCATTTTCCAACCATATTGCAGCTACGGCGTTTGCAGGTAAAGAGGCAGGCCTGAAAACCGTTGGTGTTATTCGTGGTGAAGAACTTAGAGATAACTGGCAAGAAAATCCCACTTTGAAATTAGCTAAGGACCATGGAATGGAGTTTTATTTTGTATCACGAAGTGACTATAGGATTAAGAACACCTCGGATTTTTATGAAAGACTAAAAACCCTTTTTGGCAACTTTTATCTATTGCCAGAAGGAGGAACCAACACTTTGGCGGTAAAGGGCTGTGAAGAAATTTTGACCGAATCAGATTCCGAATTCGATTTTGTTTGCAGTTGTGTGGGAACTGGAGGGACAATAGCTGGGCTCATAAATTCGGTAAGGCCCCATCAAACTGTTTTGGGTTTTCCAGCGTTAAAGGGTGATTTTCTAAAGCAAGATATTCTTAAATTTGCCCGTAACAAAAATTGGGAGCTAGTTCCCAATTACCATTTTGGAGGCTATGCCAAGGTAGATGAACACTTGATTGATTTCATCAATACCTTTAAAAAAGAGACCCAAATCCCATTAGATCCCATGTACACGGGAAAAATGCTTTTTGGTATTTTGGACAAGGTAAAGCAGGGTTTTTTTAAACCGGGCATCAGAATTTTGGCCATTCATAGTGGAGGATTACAAGGTATAAAAGGCATGAACCTTGTACTGAAAAAGAAAAATTTACCATTATTGGATATATGATCAGGCGAGTAGGATATGTAGTAGTTTTGGCATTATTGGTTGCAAGTTGTGGGTCAAAAAAACGAACCGCATCAAAACAGACAAAAACGGTGGTTAAGAATGAACCAATCCGTAACCCCAATAAAGGGATTCCCAAAGATGGACCCAAAGAAACTGAGCTATACCCATTGCCTACAAATCCAGGAAGATTTGTAAAATTCCCTGTGGCCAACACGCAGGAGTATATTGAAACGTTTGCCGAGATGGCCCAGTACGAAATGCGTGCTTTTGGTATTCCGGCAAGTATTACCTTGGCGCAAGGTATTTTAGAGAGTGGTTCGGGTAAAGGTGAACTTACCAAAAAAACCAATAATCACTTTGGTATTAAATGCCATACCGGGTGGGACGGTGAATTTGATTTTCATGATGATGATGCCAAGGGCGAATGTTTTAGAAAATACAACCACCCTATGTATTCGTTCAGGGATCACAGCATTTTCCTTTCTTCCCGTTCCCGTTATAAATTCTTGTTCAACTATAGAAGGAACGATTACAAAAAATGGGCATATGGACTCCGACAAGCAGGGTATGCCACAGACCGTAAGTACCCACAGAAGCTTATTGCTCTTATTGAACGCTACAATTTAGATTCCTATGATGAAGATGTGGTTCGTGGAGGGCTAGAAACAGTTCGGAAACCTAAAAAATATGAAGTGTTTACCCATGTGGTGGAAAAAGGGGAAACGCTCTATGCTATCTCCCGAAAATATACCATTTCAGTGGACGAACTCAAACAAATCAATAATTTGAATACCAATACATTGTCCATAGGACAGGTACTCAATATTCGAAAAGAAAAAACAAAATAATTTGTTACATCAAGCACAGTCGAGATGTCTTATGCTTTGAATCGTTTTTTTTGCCCATCGATAAACTCAGGATGACAATTTGTACTGATAACTAAATAGAATACATTCCATGCTATACCAACGAAGTAGCGCCTTGTTTGCCGAGGCCAAAAAATATATCCCTGGCGGGGTAAATTCCCCAGTAAGAGCATTTAAAGCGGTCGGAGGCGATCCTATATTTGTAAAAGAAGCAAAAGGCGCTTATTTGTATGATGAAGACGGCAATCAGCTTATCGACTATATCGCTTCTTGGGGGCCACTTGTTTTGGGCCACGCCTACGAGCCCGTAATCAATGCAGTGGTAGAGAAAGCTAAAAAGGGAACTTCCTTTGGAATGCCTACAGAAATTGAAACGGAACTGGCCAAATTGGCCGTTTCCATGGTGCCAAACATAGATAAGATTCGTTTTGTAAATAGCGGTACGGAAGCTTGTATGAGTGCAGTACGACTTGCCCGTGGCTATACCGGAAAAGATAAGATTATCAAGTTTGCAGGTTGCTACCATGGCCATTCCGATTCATTTTTGATTCAGGCTGGGAGTGGTGCGGTTACTTTTGGTAGCCCCAATAGTCCCGGGGTAACACAGGGAACAGCCAAGGATACGCTATTGGCTGATTATAACGATTTGGAAGGAGTAAAAGCATTGACCGTTGCTAACAAAGGAGAAATTGCAGCGATTATTTTAGAACCCGTAGCTGGGAATATGGGTTGTATCATTCCTAGCGATGAATTTATCCAGGGATTACGAAAATTGTGTACGGAGGAAGGCATTTTGTTATTGTTTGATGAGGTGATGACCGGTTTCCGATTGGGAAAAGGTGGTGCGCAGGAAGCTTTGGGAATAGATGCTGATATTGTGATGTTTGGAAAGGTAATAGGAGGGGGACTTCCCGTTGGAGCGTTTGCCGCAAAAGCAGAGATTATGAGCCATTTGGCCCCAGATGGACCGGTATACCAAGCGGGAACCTTGAGCGGAAACCCATTGGCCATGAGCGCTGGACTTGCCATGCTTACCGAATTGAACAATAATCCCGAAGTCTTTACCAGCCTAGCTGAGAAAACCGAATACTTGCACAAAGGTATTGCCAGTGTATTGAATGAAAAAGGCGTAACAAATCAAATTAACCGATATGGTAGCATGATTTCGGTACATTTTTGCGAAGAACCTGTGGTTGATTTTGCTTCCTCTGCAAAAGGAAACAATGATACCTTTAAAAAATACTTTCATGGTATGTTGAATCAAGGGATATATTTACCTCCCTCTGCTTTTGAAAGCTATTTTTTAAACGACGCCATCAGCTATACTGATTTGGATAAAACCATTGAAGCGGTAAAAACAATATTCTAGAACACGTGAACTTTTCCCTCTGTCATCTGGGATCAGAGTTGAAGGAAAGATGAGTTAGATTCATTTTCTGAACAATCCCCACAACCCTAAAATAGGACCCAGAGCCAAAACTGTAAAAAGATATTGTGCGGGGATAACATCCTGAAGCGCGCTAATCACCTGTAAGCTAACAATGGTGATTGCAAAACCAATACAATTGACAATGGTCAGTGTGGTGCCTTTAATTTCTACCGGGGCACTTTGCGCCACCATGGTAGAAAAGAGAGGTGAATCTGCAATGACCACCATACCCCAAAACAATAAGAATGCTATAAAAATGGGAGTGGAGGCGTAAAACAACAGCAATGGAGATACCAAACAGCAAATCCCAGAGAGGAATAGGGAAGTGGCCGCAATACGTTTAGTGCCCTTACGCTGCGAAATATATCCTCCAAATACGCAGGCCAATCCACCAATCGCAATGACCCAAAATGACCAGAACGAAACACGAAATAGATTATGCCCCTGCCATTCTGCATGTAGCCCAAGCAAAAACGGAACAAATGCCCAAAACGTGTAGAGTTCCCACATATGTCCAAAATACCCAAGAGCAGCAGCCCTAAAATCCTTCTTTTTAAAAACAGAAAAACAAGCTGTAAAATTGAGATGTTGGCTGGGTTTTCGGTAGGGGCCATTGGGTACTAAAATGACCATAAGGAGACCGCCCAAAACAGCAAGTGCAGAGGTGGCATAGATTACATATTGCCAAGGAAATACAGCAGAAAGCCATTTTAGAAAATGGGGCAGGGCAGTACCCAATACCAAAGCACCTACCAAATAGCCAAGTGATTTGCCCAAACCCTTGTTAAAATAATCTGCGGCAATTTTCATTCCTACGGGATAGATGCCCGCTAAAAAGAGGCCAGTTAAAAAACGGGATAGTAATATATGTGTGTCTCCAGGGCCATCCCAAACTATGCCCAAATTACTTAAAGCGCCCAAAGCGGCACTCCATAAAAATACCTTGGAAGGTGAAAAACGATCGGTTATGGTCAATAGGGCAAATAACAAAGTCCCCAGGATAAACCCAAACTGAACCGCTGAGGTGATATTGCCCAAACTGCCACCCATCTCAAGTTCAGCGATAAGATTGGTCATTACCCCGTTCCCTGCAAACCAGAGTGATGTGCAAAAAAATTGCGCAATTACAATAACAGGTAGAATATGTTTGGGTGGTTTCACGAGGTCAATTTCTAATAACTGTCGCGCAGTTTAGGACAGCTTTACGAAAATAGGGTTATTTGTGAGTTTTATCCTTGAATTATATGCCGCAAAAAAGTTTCAATAGCTTCTGAACGACCCAAAGGTTCTAAAAAACAAGTGTATACATTTACAAAAACTGCCAAATAGGTCGCTGGGTGTTTCAGTTTTTCATATTTCCAGGCTGCCAAAAGAATAAGTGAAATAATAATCGCCTGAGTCAAATATACGGGCGACATAATATCCACATTGGGCCAATCCTCAAGATGAATCAAAACCTGGGTGTTTTGAACTCCGCGGCCTAAAGCGGGCATCATAATTATGAAAACAGTTGTTATTAGCCACCAGGCATGGTCCTCCAAACTTTTCCGTTTGATGATGCTCATGATAATGGCATAGCCAAAGGCGATGATCATCACTATTTCCACTGCAGCAACTCCCATAAAGAACCAAGGTTCAAAGGGTCCAAAGGCATCTCGTAATTCAGCGGAACGGTCGGCATTGACAATATCTCGGTATAACATGCTAAAGGCGGTTATACAAACTCCACCTGCCAAGAACATACCGATGATACCATTAGTTCGGTGCTTTTCCAACTGGCCGTGAGTTGCGTAGTAGGGTTGTAGTATCAGGTAGAGGTACCAGATGGTACCGCTCCAATAGTGTACATGTACCGACCATGCATTTTCGGTGAAGTCGCCCCAATAATCTCTGAAAATTCCAAATTGCATCAACACCATAGGGATAAGCATCCACAGGTGGAGGGTTTTGTATTTGTTCATAACCAATATTCTTTTGGTGGGGGGACTTTTGGAAAATGAAGGGGAGTTTGTTGATTACAAGATAGTTAAAATTTGTTTTGGAAGTTATCGAAACAGTATAACTGGCGGTTAACTATGCTTTTATGGATGCTACATACTTCGACAGGCTCAGGGTGACAAGTTCAGTATGACACTATAAATGAAGATTGCTAAGGAATGTTTTGTGAGTTTAAGTTGTCATACTGAGCCTGTCGAAGGGCGAGAACTCTTTAGAACGTGGATTGGGAAAAGATCTCGACTGCGCTCGATGTGACAATTTGGTTAAAGAATGTTAAAAGATTACCGAACGTTTGGTAAAATTGAAAATAGTGTTATATTTGTCCCATGAGAATGGCAAAAGTATCAGATCTAGAAATTTTGAACGGCTTAATGTCCGTGTTCCGAGCAAAGGGATATGACGGAGCCAGTTTAAATGAATTGGCAGAAGCTACAGGTCTAAAGAAAGCTAGTCTCTATCATCGGTATCCTGGTGGTAAAAAGGAGATGACGTCAGCTGTGCTGGACTTTATGGAATCTTGGATTGACAACAAAGTCTATGCTGTATTGTCCGACGATAAAATACCCGCTGTACAGCGCTTGGATGAAGCATTGATGAACATAAAAACGGTCTATAACAATGGCAAGGAAGTGTGTTTATATCGCTCCCTATCCATGGATACCGGAATGGCGCTATTTGGCGAGAAAATAGAAAGGGGAATCAACCAATGGTTGTCATCATTTATTAGCTTGGGTATGGCCGTGAGTTTGGACAAAACCACTGCAACGCAATTTGCAAAACAGACTTTTATAGATATTCAAGGGAGTTTGGTGCTGTCCAAAGCTATGGATACTACGGAGCCTTTTGAAACGGCCATCAGCCAAATTAAAGAACGTTATACGAATACATAAAAAAATTTGAACTGCGAAATTACCGAACGTTCGGTAATTATTAACATTTATTAAACTTAAAACAATGAAAACAAGAAAAATCACAGTAACACTTTTTACGTTGGCACTCGTATTTGCCATGAACCTTAACGGACAGAACAAAAGAAAGTCCGTAATCAAAGATGATTATCCAACTACCTTTCATACGGCCAAGGTTGATGGATTGGATATTTTTTATCGCGAAGCGGGACCTAAAGATGCCCCAACATTACTTTTGTTGCACGGGTACCCTACGTCTTCGCATATGTTTCGTAACCTAATCGAAGACCTATCTTCTGACTATCATTTAATTGCACCTGATTATCCTGGGTATGGACGTAGTTCCCAACCCACTATGGCGGATTTTGAGTACTCTTTTGACAATTTTGCCGAAATTATAGATGAATTGTTGGTGCAACTGAAAGTGGAACGTTATAGCTTGTACTTGATGGACTATGGTGCACCTGTTGGGTACCGTATCTTTGAAAAACACCCAGAACGTGTTGATGCATTCATCGTACAAAATGGAAATGCCTATACGGAAGGATTGACAGACTTTTGGGACCCGCTTCGCAAACTTTGGGCAGACAATTCGGAAGCAAATAAAAAACCTTTGGAAGGATTCCACCAAATAGGAGGTCTAAAATGGCAGTACTTACACGGCGTACAAGACAGCACTAAAATTAGCCCTGATAATTGGAATCATGATTTACAACATTTAACACGTCCAGAGAATAACGAGATCCAGTTGGCCATGTTCTATGATTACCGGACCAATGTGGAGAAATATCCAGGATGGCAAAAACTCTTCAGAAAGTATCAAGTGCCTACCTTGATTGTTTGGGGAAAGAACGATCACATCTTTCCACCTTCAGGAGCACATCCTTATAAAAGAGATTTGAAGAATGTGGAATTCCATTTGTTGGATACTGGTCACTTTGCTTTGGAAGAAAAGGGTGATGAGATTGCAAACTATATCTACAATTTTTTAAAGAAGAATAAAATACAGTAATGACCACATTGCCTGCAGCATTTTTTAGGATGCTGTGGGTAGTGTTTTTTCGTTTATTACGACTCAACAACAAACAACAAAGCATACCATGGAACAAGAAGAGATAAAGTTGCCTATACCACCATTTACTCTGGAGACTGCCAAACAAAAAATTCAACTTGCTGAAGACGGTTGGAACAGTCAAGACCCAGTAAAAGTTTCTGAAGCTTACACGATTGATAGTGAGTGGCGCAACCGTTACCAATTTGTAAATGGGAGAGAGGAGATTCGGCATTTTTGACAGACAAATGGCAAAATGAGCATCATTACAAGCTTAAAAAAGAATATTGGGCGCACACTGATGATCGCATAGCCGTTCGTTTTGAATATGAATATCAAAATAAGGATGGTGATTGGTTTAGAGCGTATGGCAATGAAAACTGGGAGTTTAATGAAAAGGGATTGATGAAGAAACGTTATGCCAGTATCAATGATGTTGCCATAACGGAAGAAGAACGAAAGTTGAAGTAATTATCTTCTGATTATCTATTGTCGGTTCGAGATGTCACCCTTAGTTTACCGAAGGACCAGTTTTAGAAACTGGATTGCAAGACATCTCGACTGTGCTCAATATGATTTTAGGTTATGAGCCTAGAGAAACAGCAGAAATCTCAACTTTATCTTTTTTTCCTTTTAATGGAATACTTCCCATGGCGGTATAAGCAAAGTCATTTGAAGTTAATTGCCCCTTAAGACTTTCGGAAAGCAACAATGCACTTTCCAAAGCATTACATTGCCCTTGAATTCTAGCTGCAGTGTTGATGGTATCTCCATGATAAGCGATTTCCTTTTTGTATTTACCTACTTCTGTAACAGTGACCAAACCTGCATGCAGACCTGCTTTAAAAAACGGTCGGCAGCCATATTTTTTTTGGTAGTGATCACTCTTTTTATGAAGTAATTTGGTAAAGTTATAATACGCTCTAAGGCAATTTTCATTTTGTAATCCCTGTTTCAATTTCCATGTAAGTACGGCTTCGTCTCCAACATATTGGTAAATTTCAGCTTCATTTTCTACCGCTATACCCAAATCGTTAAAGCAGTCTTGTACCAGCATACTATATTTAACATGTCCCAATCGTTCCGCATGTGCTGTTGAGGACTGTAGATCCAGAAACATAAAAATGCGTTCTTCTTCTCGGGGAGTATAGAACTTGCCACGCAGTAATCTGGCCAGATTACCTTCACCCAGCATTAAATTTACTTGGCGAAATATGGCCAAAAGCAAATCCACAACAATTACGTAAAAATAAATAGCCACACTACCCGTATCAAAAGCAAAAGTGATAATGTCAATGGGAACACCAAAGTATAGTTCGTAAACCCCATAGGCTATAATGATGAGCAATACAATAAATAGGATGGAATATAAAGCGTTAATTAACAGAAGTCTTCCAATAGAGACATGCTTGTAAACACGTTCCTCCATTAATATTTGGGCAACCGCAGAACCTACTCCCATTATTGGGCCAAGAGTGAATGCGATCATTAAGCCAGAAATGAAATCAAATTTTAAGGTTCCCAGCTCCTCTGTTCCCACTCCCCTAACAATATTTAGAAAAACAAAGGCAGAGGTCCAACCAATTAGGTAAAACCTAATGATACGCCATCTACGTTTGTTAATCAATTTGAATAAGAAAGAAATCACAGCTTTAAAGGTATCCTTTTTGGATAAATTTTATAAGCTCTAACTGCCAAAAAAGAAAAGTGGGGCAACGCCCCACTTTTCGCAACAAACTAACTGAAACCTAACCAAACTAAATCGGTTTTATCCAAAGCAAATGTTTCCATTTTGCTTTTCTTTTAAAACCAAAGCAATATTGATGGCAAAAAGTCCACCTGTTTGCAGTAGCTCACCCATTTCATCTGCTTCCAGAAAAACATGAAATAAAAAGATGTGCAGGGTAATGGGCAGCAAAAATATTGCCCCAATAAAGCTGGTTCCTTGGAATAGTATCAGCAATCCAAAGATTAGCTCTGCAATTCCTAAAACCTGCCAAAAGTATCCCGTCTGTTTTGCGCCACTGATGTACAAAATCTTTTGAAGAGTGCTTTCCTTTTCAGGTGCTTTGAATTTCTCCGCCTTTTCAACTACTTCAATGGGTGAAGGGATGGGTTTTTGGAATTTTTGAATTCCACCGTAGACCATCATTCCGCCCAAAATCAGTCGAAAGATTATGAAAATGATGTTTTCAATGTTCATTTTTCTATGTTGTTTGGATTACAGTCGCTCATATGTGAACTGACCATTACCTCTTTCACCTTCTGAACTTACAAAAGCGGTAAAGTTGATTTTATAATAGTTCCCTCCAGCATCTTTTAGGACATAGTATCGATCATCCTTGAGTACTCCTGCAAAGGCATTTCTCCAGCCACTACCTATTACTGTGCGATCATCATAAACAAGTGAAGATTCGTCCACAT
Organism: Flagellimonas sp. CMM7; assembly: GCF_021390195.1. Classification (NCBI taxonomy): domain Bacteria; kingdom Pseudomonadati; phylum Bacteroidota; class Flavobacteriia; order Flavobacteriales; family Flavobacteriaceae; genus Flagellimonas; species Flagellimonas sp. CMM7. Next base: position 2,628,524 of record NZ_CP090003.1, read on the forward strand.
CTCCTCTTGCAAAGTCTGCATATGTGGGTACATCGAAATCGGTTCTTTCATCTGTATCGGGATCGATTTCATAAAGAGTTACTTGATAAAGCCCTACATCACCTAGGGTATTGTGCACAGCATAGTCAGAGTAAGTCAATCCAAAACCATTTTCATAGTAAGAAAAAACTCCACTAAAGTTGACGTCCCATTTGTCCTTTTGTGGTTCCACGTTAACACTTTGACCATTGGTTAGACTAAATGCAGATAAGAGATAGCTGTCGTTTTTGGAAATTGTCACCTCAGACATATTGGTTGTTTCGTTCAAAGGAGCATATTGTATGGTGTACCCGTTACTGTCGCTTAGAACCCTTACTTTCATAAAACCACGGTGATCACCGGTCGTAATAATGCTTCCCGGTTCTGCCGACTCTGTTGGGATTTCATTGCCCAGTCCTACGATATACACATAGTTTTCTTCTGCAGTAGTTGAAATTGCCGCAAAAGCTGTCCCTTCGAGCCCTCCCTGCCTGTTATCTGTAAAAACAAGATTTTCGGCGACATTGCCGTATTGCGTATATCCTACAGGCAACCCTGCAATCAATTCGGCAACTGTGTTTACGGTAACTGTAGTAGGCTGGAACATTGCGTTTACAGTATTCAATTCTAACGGAGCAGTTAGATCACTGCTTTCAGTAACAGAGAGTAAATCGGTAATACCAGATAGTTCAGCTGCGGATACGAGTAATGACGAATTAAGGTATACCCTATTTTCAGAACCATTGTAAAGCGCTATTTCCCAAGTGTCTCTTTTCACTGCGGTTTGGACACCGGTACTAAAATCGAAATACACTTGGTTAGGTAGATTAGATCCACCAGTTTCCAAATCTATAATTCCACTTAAAGCGGCAATTGGAGAAAAGCTTACCATAGCTGATGACACCGAGCCCTGAAGCCAATCGGTATTGTCAAAGCCATCAAAAGAAAATGAAACCGATTTAGTACTTCCCTCAATGGCATTTGATAATTTGTTGAAGGTAACAGTTGCATTTAGATCACCAACTGCAACGGGAACAGCTATTGTACCCGAATCGCCCGATGGCGAGGTTGTAAAATCTGTGCCATATGTTGCGTTGTCCCCAGCATAAGAAATGTTGATTGTTCCGGCCTGCGTTGCCGCTCTTGAAAAGGTAATGGTGATGTCTTTACTCGTATCTTCCTCGGTTGTGCTGATGGTTGCACTACTGAAAGCTACAGTAAAATCTATGAGGTCTTCCGAGTCATCATTGTTACACGAGCTCAATACCAATAAAAATAGCGCTGTGCATAAAAAGGTAATCTTCTTCATGGTTTTTAGTTAAAGTTTAAATTGTATAAAAGTTTTAAAAAATAAGATCTTCCGTTACCGAATAATCTGCTAGCCGTAGTTGACGAATTATGTGTTCCAGAAGGAACATCGGAGGCATTTACGGTAACAATATTGAAGATGTTTCGTGCACCAAGGGTGATTTCCAAATACTTGGTAAGGTCGGTTCTAAATGAGGCATCCATCCAAGTAAAATCATCTGTTTGGCCGACGACCAAACCGTCAGCTCCTTCTAAAATCACTTGAGTTCTGCCTGTGTATTTTAATTGAGTTGAAATTGTTGTCTTAAGTCTTGGAATGGTATATCCCAAAGAGGATTGTAGGTTAAAGCTCCATAGGTAATCACTATTGCTTGTTGAGGACTCATTGATTGCAGTGGATTCACCCATATAAGTGGCGCCAAGACCAACTTGCCAGTTTTTTACCTTGAGACTGTTCTCCCATGAAAACCCCAAGATTTTGGAATAATCCACATTGGCAAAAGTGAACAGGCTTCGGTCATTTTCATCGGGTACTACGACACTGGCAATTTTGTCTTGAATGTCGAAATAATACGATTTGATAGCGGACTTTAGGAATCCTGTCTGGGTAACTTTAAACTTGTTCTCCAGATTTACGAAAACTGATATGCCGTCTTCGGGCTGAAGGTTAGGATTTCCCTGAACGTTGTGGTTAGCGTCAACGAAATAGAAGAAAAGCTCCTCAAAGTTGGGGGCTCGAAAGGCAGAACCGAAGATGGCTTTCAATTTAAAAGTATCGGTTAAGTCGTATGTGGAGGACAAAGACCAGATCAATTTATTTCCAAACTGCGAATTGTTCGTAAATCGTGCTCCCGGATAAATAGAAAGGTTATCGGTAAGATTAAAGTCAACTACACCAAAGAAATCATAGTTCTTCAAAGTGTTTTCTACAACATCATTTGAATATTCACCTGTAGCAATGGCATCAAAACCTGACTGGCAAGTGAACTCATAACCTAGTTGAAGATTAAAGAAATCCGATTTGGGGACCATGTTGCTTACAAATCCTTTGGAGTACCATATTTCGCTGGATTGACTTAAATTGTCTGTAATAAAAGACTCAATGCCTTGTTGTAATATGTTATAGACGTACTGCTGGAAGTAGCGCTTTTGGTTTTGTTGGGAAAAGAAAAAATTATAGGTGGTCTGCCCTTTTATCGGCCCCGATATGTTTAGGTTGTTTACGAATCTATCTGTTTCATAAATTTCGTCCAAAGCGGTGGGATTTACCAATCCTGTTGCTGTATCTAGCCGTCCAGTAACGTTGCGGTCGAAAACGGTCACGACTTCATCATAATATTGTAGTTTGTAAAAAATATTGTGTTTGCCAAGATTGAGATTAACATTACCGTAGGTAGTAATTTGTTCCTTGGGATTCCATTCCGTTCCTCTAAGCCCGTCATTGACGACTGTATTATCTTGAATGTTCACATAGTTTTCACCTCTGAAATCATTATAAAATCCAGCGTAGTCGTTTCTAGACGCTCCAATTGAGTACCCTAATTTGTCATTGACCTGATTGCTGACCTTGAAATTTTGAATGTGCCTGCCCTCATCGAATAAGGAGTATTCTGGACCAACGGTTTCTTCTTGAGCAGAAAGCTGTATTTGCCATGCGTAATCCCCTTCAAGGCCGCGTTTGGTGACAATATTGATTACCCCTGCAACAGCGTTGTCACCATAAAGCACTCCCATGGAACCTTCTACAATCTCAATACGCTCAACATCCTCTAGGTTTATTTGTGTGATATCGATATTGTTGCCAATACCATTATCGCTTGTCATGGGTATGCCATCAACTAATATTTTTACATATTGCCCATCAAGTCCAAACATACTTACAGTAGACCTTCCCGAAGAGGCATCTGGGGTAATTGTAATGTTGAGGTTATAGTTTAGTACATCAGCCAGATTGTTCCCAGCAACTTTGGCAATGTCCTTTTTATCCAGAACACCTACTGCAAATAGTTTTTTACTTAAGGACATTACTTTGCTTTCTCCAGTGACAACTACCTCTTTCAGATTTTGAACACTTTTAATGGTTTCAACTTTCACACTATCAGCTTGTTGTGAATGACTTACGAAGCACAGTATGGTAGCGAAACAAATGGCAAAACAGTCCTTATTTAGACTCATTATTAATAATTTTGATGCAAATATATATTTTATTTTTATTCAGTCTAAATAAAAGTTATAAATTTGCCTCTCATTTTAAAAACAGACCTAATTCGTATTATCATGAAAAAATCAACAATCTTTTTGATGCTTTTGGTTGGAGGTGTCACCATATTATCAGCTCAGAAAAAAAAGGAATTGGACAAGCAAGCCATTAAGGATATGTGTGGATGTTATGACATTACCTTTAAGTACACCGAAACTTTTGCACCCGAAATTGACTATGAGAAAAAAATGGATTATTCAGCCGGCGCATTAGAACTGGCTTTGCCTATTGTGGATGAAAAGAACAAAATATCTATCCAACATTTGTTGGTGATCAATGATACCATGATTATTAAACATTGGCGACAGGATTGGGAATATGAAAACCAGGATGTTTTTTACTTCGATAAAGAAAATAATTGGGTTTTTAAGAAATTACCCAAGAATCAGGTAAAAGGACAATGGACCCAAAAAGTATATCAAGTGGATGATAGCCCAAGATATTCCGGTTCTGCCACTTGGATACATGCGGATGGAAAACACTACTGGGAAAACACAGCAGATGCCCCGCTACCTAGACGCGAATACTCAAAAAGAAGTGATTATAATGTGATGAAAAGGGGTAACCGACATGAGATAACTTCTTTTGGCTGGATTCACGAACAGGACAATGACAAAATTATTCGTGAAAATGGTAAGGAAGATGTGCTATTGGCCCAAGAAAAGGGAATGAACATATATACCAAGGTATCTGATTCAAAATGCCAAGCTGCTATTGACTGGTGGGAAAAACATAAAGACTTTTGGGGGATTGTACGCTCGTCTTGGGATGAGGTATATAGTAGAGAAGGTAATCTAACACTGCATAAAAAAGTAGATAAAAAACCTTTGTTCATGCACTTTTACCCATTGGAGAAAAAGGGAGCGAATAGTGTTCAAGTTTCCAAGTTGATTTCCAAATTTGTGGATGATAAGTAAACAGGTAATGAACAGAGCAAATAAGACAAGGTTCCAAATAGGGGTCATGCTATGCATGGCCTTTTTGTTTTTTGGATTTTCACCTTCCAAAATTTTACCACGACTTTGGCAAAAACTTAATGCCGCGGTACAGACGACTTTTGAAGTAAACGATTTCTCTCTAGAGGAGATAAAAGTAAATAGCGGACTGATTGACAGAACTACGATAACATTAAACGGAGAAAACCTGTTTAGGATAATTCAAAAAGAGGCGCTAGTTGGTTATGCTTATTTAGGGGAAGCACCCAGTATGAAGAGCACCTTTGATTATGTAGTGTTGTTCAACAAAGATTTGAGCATAAAGAAAACAAAGGTGCTGATTTATCGAGAAGATTATGGTCGACAGATCGGGAGTCAGCGTTGGTTAAGACAATTCATTGATAAAAAAGTGGGTGAGTCGATAACCTATGGCTCGGACATTGATGCCATTTCTGGAGCAACAATTTCGGCAAAATCTATGACCAAAGCTTTGAATGATGTTTTGACCAGCATGGAAGTTTTGAGAGACGAAAATATACTGAACCAGTTGAACCATAAATAATTCAAAGGGAACTCGCTGCCGCGGGAGTTTTTAAATTTTCTGCAAATTGGATTCGATGAATATTAAGGGAATAATACAACGTTTTTCCAAAGAAATAAGGTGCTTAATATTCGCGTATCTTATGATAACATCAATAGGGTTTATTTCTGCCATACGATTTGTAGGTGTTACCACAAATAATACACCAGTAGGAATTGAGGAAAATTATTTAGGAAACGAGGATGACCTGAAAGCACAGGAATTAAAGTTTGCCAAAAGCGAAAAACAGATTCTCAATATAGTCCACTCCCATATACTTTCTATGGGGATGCTTTTTTTTATTCTAGCATTTTTGGTAGCCACAACACCCGTGCACGGCCTTTTGAGAAAGTTCCTTCTTTACGAACCGCTACTGTCAGTTCTGCTGACTTTTGGTGGAATTTATTTTTTGTGGAAGAAAGTGTTGTGGATGAAATATGTGATCATGGTTTCCGGTATGCTAATGACAACTTCCTATGTTTTGTCCGTTGCAATAATCTGTTTTTGGCTTCTAAAAAAACAATTGAAGTAATCTGATGTTTACGTTTTAGTAATCACTTTCGACCAACCGTTTGGAAATCCACCAATAATTCCCAGCAGGATCAATTATTCCACCTTGCCGGTCTTCATAAGGCATATCTTCCGGTTCAAATACAACTTCTGCGCCATGGGCCAGTGCATTTTTATATACTGTATCCACATCTTCCACATATAAATAGAAAGCGGTACGCATTCCTTCAAACTGGCCTCTTGCTTGGCTGAGCATAAAACAACTATCTCCTATTTTAAGAATAACATTACTAAGATCACCGTTGGTTTCGTTGATGGATCTACTTATTTCTTCAGCATAAAACGCTTTTTGCAAAAAATCGATCAACCCTAATGGATCTGATACGAACAAGTATGAATTTACATTGCTAAAACCTTCAGGGGTATATGTGTTGAATACTGTTTTCATAGCTTACGATTAAAAATGTTAAGGGTTTACAACAAAATAAGTACTTTTAATTTATATCAATAAGACGAATGAACAGGGATATATTAGATATCAATGATTTTACCATTTTGATAGAAGAGGCAACTTCTACAGAGGTTACCACAGATTCGTGTTTATTTGATGAACCTGTTATTGCGGTTGCTTTTTATGGGTCCGGTAATGTAGATTTAACTGTTAAGTATGGAAATCAGCAAAAAGACTTTAATCATACCAAAGGATTGACGCTTTCATTCTATGCTGATGAAAAAGTGGAATTTAGGCACACAGTTTCTGCAGGTAAGCCTTTGGAATGCATTGTTATTGCCACTTCTCCAAGAAACCTTAAAAAATTACCAAACAATGAAGGTGAACTTTTTACCGAGCTGTTGGGACAATTGGTAAAGCCTTTTGATCATTATGTAGAAGGCCCGCGCTTTTTTATGACACCAGAAATGCAACATATTGTCGATGGTATTTTTAGCAATAGATATGAAGGTAAGGCCAAGATGATGTTTTTCCGTAGCCAGATAACCGCTTTATTATCACATTTTTTTTGGCAATTATCCATGTTAAAGGATGAAGGGATTAAAAGTGTTGAGCGTGAAAAACTGTATGAGGCTAAAGAAATATTATCCCAGAATTTGGATACTCCGCCCTCACTTACTGAACTTTCGCGCCAGATTGGGCTGAATACCTTTAAACTGAAAAAGGACTTTAAAGAACTTTTTGGGGTGCCCGTGTTCAAATACCTGCAAAATGAGCGTATGACAAAGGCCCACAATCTTATCAGAAACAAAGAAGCCACGGTACAAGAAGCCGCATGGCATGTGGGGTACGATAGCTTAGGCTCTTTTTCTAACGCTTTCGCTAAAAAATTTGGCTTCCGCCCAAGCGAAATAAAGTCATAATACTTTTCGAACAAATCTTTCTCCTTTTTGAATAAATCACCCCACCGTGGCTGTTCTAGTTTTGCGCTATAATTAAAACCGAACAGTTATGAAGATTTTTAGAGCAATTGGAATAGGAGCATTGATTTGGATTCTTGGGGTAAGTTCATACGCCTTGTCATTTTATGTTCCAATTATGGAAAATGTAGAACAACAAGCGAATATCGTATTATTTGTGGTAGTTATGCCATTGGTTTGGGCGGGCTGCTGGATGTATTATAAACAAGATAGCTGGACCCATGGTTATAAAGTAGGACAGGCACTTTTTTTAACCAGCGCCGCTTTAGATGCCCTAATCACCGTTCCTTTTCTTATCATGCCCAATGGGGGTAGTTACTATGACTTTTATACTGATGCTGGATTCTGGGTGATAGCCTTTGAGTTCATCGTCGTAGCCGTATTGTATTGGTACGCTAAAGTTTATGTGCAAAAACAAGAAACAATATAGTCAATCAGAAACATGAATTATGGAAATTTCAATGAGTAATCTTACACTTTTTGCAACTACTTTATGTTTTGGCCTTGTCGCAGGACTTTGCTTTACATGGGGGAATGCGGTTACCCCGGGGATTGGACAATTGGACGATTTAGGTTATTTGCAGTCGTTTCAAAGAATGAATCGCAGCATAGAAAACCCCTTGTTTTTTGCAATTTTTATCGGTTCATTTTTTATTGGTATCGCTACCATATTTGCCAATAAAGGTATTTCACCATCACACTTTTGGTTGATACTTATTGCGGTGATTATCTACTTTTTGGGAGTGGTTTTGGTAACCATAACGGGCAATGTACCCCTAAACGAGCTGTTGGACAAGACCAATTTGACCGATAGTGGTATTGAAGATTTGAAGGCACTTCGTGAAAGGTTTGAAAACCCATGGAACCGCTTTCATACCATTCGAATTATTACCGCAACCATCTCATTTGCTATGTTGATCATAGCAGGAATAAACAAGTAAATCATAATTAAAATAAATATCAAAAATTAAATATCATGAAAAACAACATTTTAGTATTAGGAGGGAAAGGAAAAACGGGAAGACGTATTGTAGAACGATTAACTAAAAAAGGACACAATGTACGCATTGGTTCACGAGTTGAAAACCCTGCCTTTGACTGGAACAAGCCAGCTGGTTGGCCAGCAGTATTGGAAAATATAGAAAGCGTGTACATTACCTATCAACCAGATTTAGCTGTGCCAGGCGCAAAAGAAGCTATTGAGGCATTAACCAAAGTGGCTAAAGAGCAAGGTGTAAAGAAATTGGTGCTTCTTTCAGGTAAGGGAGAAGTTGAAGCTGAACGTTGCGAAAAATTGGTAATGAATTGTGGCTTGGATTATACCATTATACGTGCTAGTTGGTTCAACCAAAATTTTAGTGAAAGTTTCTTTTTGGATCCTATTTTAGCTGGTCATGTGGCACTTCCACAGGCCGAAGTGAAGGTTCCTTATATAGATGCAAATGATATTGCTGATGTAGCTGTGGAGGCTTTGTTGAATGAGCAGCACAATGGAGAAATTTATGAACTGACAGGTTCTAGGTTCTTAACTTTCAAAGAAGTGGTACATGAGATTGCAGAAGCCACTGGAAGGGATATCCAATTCACAGCTATTTCTTTACCGGAATATAATAAAATGATGGAAGAGCATGGAATTCCTACAGATTACATCTGGTTGATTAATTATTTGTTTACTGAAGTTTTGGGGAATGATGATAACCAAGTAATTACTCATGGTATCGAACAAGTATTGGGTAGAAAACCTAAAGATTTTTCAGATTATGTAAGGGAGACAGCTGCAACAGGAATATGGAATCAAACAGTCGATGCATAAACCCTAACGCTAGAAACTTAAAGGCAGACCAAATAGGTCTGCCTTTTTTATATGATTTCAATCAAATAGGTGTATGTCACTCCAGATAGGATGGCCAGCCCAAAACTTAATAAAGTGCCTATTAGCACATATTCGGTAAGTTTTCGGTTTTTCCCCTTGTTTAAATCTCCAAACCGGAAGACAGATTTAGCGGCGATTAATAATCCAATGGCGGCCCATTGGCCAATCATAATAAAGCCAAAGACAAAAAGCCGTTCCAACATGCCAATATACTTTCCGGCATTTTTTAAAGACCCACCTTCCTCTGGGTCATCATCCTTTATAATTTCAGCGATGTAAGGAGCCAATAGCATTCGCATAATAATTCCTGAAACGTAGGTGACAAATACCAGAAAGGTAATCAACAGGAGATTTTCTTGTCCAAATAGGCTTTTGAGGTCTATTTCAAAAGGGGTTGTCCAATAGACCAAAGCTACTATAACAGATAAATGTAATATTTGATCAAGGACAAAGAGCCAGCGGTAATTTTTTTCATTGGTAAAACTTAGTTTGCCCAAGTCAATAAAATAATGGGTTACTATAATGATGGCCACCATTCCTATATGCTGAAATTGTAATAACACCAGAAGGACAAGTAAGTGCACTCCAATATGCCAATACAGGTATTTGGATTTCCACTTTTTTTCGAGCTTATCGTCTACCCAATGGCTGGGCTGCAGCATAAAATCACCAATAAAATGAGCCAATAAAAGTTTTAACGTAAGTAGAATCATAACTTTGAGAGATGGGTTTTATAAAATTGAATCATTTTTTGTACTTCATCAAAACCTGCCCGTATTAGCGCCTCACTAATATTACTTTGTGATTTTTCCAATACTGAAGCCAACTCTTTTTGATTTGCTTTTGGGTGTGTCATTGCAGTTTTCACTATTCTCGAAGTTGCTGGTAACCAATTATCCATACTGAGCGCTGCAAGTTGTAAGATTAGATTGATCGTAGTATCAAATGTTTCTGAGTTGGATTTTAATGCTAAGGTCTGCTTTTTTAAGTTTTCAAAACACTCCCCTGAATTTATAAAGGCAGAACCGTTGGATTCTGTTATTTTTTCTGAGTTATAATCTTTTTCCCCTAGACCTATGGCCATGCGAACATCTATTCCTTTTTTCTGTTTTACGTTTGCCTTAATATAGATAGCGGCTTCCAAGGCTTTTTCTGGTAAAATTTCCAATTGAAAACTATCGCCGCGGTAAATTTCCCAGTGTGTTGGCTCCTTTCCGTAAGTGTTCAAGGCTGTTTTTAGGTAAGGTAGCCAGACTTCTGGTGTTGCTTTTCTAGAGTTGATGATATCTCCGGTAATGATAGCGGTTGTTATGTCCATATATACAAATATCGGTAAAATAGCCGATAATTAAAAATATCGGTAAAATAACCGATAATGTAGAATATCGTTTAAATAACCGATAATGAAAGGATAGCAGTATAATAATAGTAGCAAGCCCCTTTCCAATATATGGGAAGAGGCCTTTAACTTTTTCAATTTTAAATTCACTCTCGATATTTTGGGACTAATTTTCCTTCTACCCAACTCAATTCTCTGGTTTCCATCGCAGTTTTTGTCCATCGAGAGGCTTCATCTAAACTTTCGTTACGTTCTTTCTTGAAGATAATTTTTTCTGGAATACCGCCCTCATCAAAAGGGAAAATAAATTTTTCTGAATAATAGAATACACCGGCATCTGAAATTTGTGACAATGCCGCAACCTTGGTAAGCTCATCGTTTTGGACAAAAAGGTAAATGCCTCCTCCTTCCATACCACATGCTTCTGCATAATAATCAACAAATAAGATTCCATCTAGATCAGGAATACCTTTGTCATCCATGACTTTAATGTCAATATTGGTGTTGACCAATGGAATCTTTTTTTCAATATAAGTTCCATTTTTTATGTTTCTTATATTTAAGAAGATAGACTTACCTTCTTTGGAATAGGCAAAGAAATAGTTCTGATTATTCAATACTTTTTTCTCAAAAGATAATAGACCTGCCAAGACATAACCAGTTACATCATCATGGTACTGCACTTTGTAAAAAGGAGAGTCAAAACCTCTATAGGGCCATGAGAATTCTGTTTTTTCTATGATTTTTACCCATTCTCCAATCTTCAATAGTTCCAATACTTCAGATTCAACATCTGGCGCAGCTCGTAACTTAACATCATTGCCAAACAGATATACCTGTTCACCAGGTTCAAAATCACATTCTCCCAGTGGACAGTTGTATCCATTTTGCGCTGTAATTAAAGAAATAGTAAATAGGGTGGTTAGGGCCGTAATGTAAAAAACTGCTTTCATCTTTTTCAATTTTAAGGATTAAACAGTTTTTAGGAAGGTTAAAATATATACGGTACAAAATAGCAAAATGGTTTACCACAATAGGCTTAAGAACAATTATAGACGCGGAGATTTTGTGTTCAAAGAAAAAAAGAAGCCACGTACATGGCTGACGTGACTTCTAAAATCAACAAAAAACATTATCCTCTTCTTCCTTTCCCCTGCATTTTCTTTTTGCCATACATTGCCTTCTTTAACTTTAATTTTTTCCACGTTTGGTACTGCTCATCCGATAGTACCTTCTTCATTTTTTGATGCTGAGCAATTTGATAATCCAATCTTGCATTCTCTATTTCAAATTGTTCATCTGCGGAAGGTCTTTTCCATTCTCCGCTTTCTTTTTTTGCCTTAATCTCTTCACGTTTGGATTTTCGCATTTCAGCTTCTTCCAAACTAATTTCCATGACCTGTTTTTGCTGCCCTTGACTTAGGTCTAATGCTAAAGTCAATTTTTTGGTGTGTAGTGTTGCAATTTGGGCCGCGGTCATATCAGCCCTTACACTTTTTCCTTTTCTATTGCCCTCATGTTTTTGTGCGGTTGCACTCAATGTGGTCATTATGACCACTAATACTACTAATCGTTTCATATGTTTAAACTTTTAATGATTTGGTAATTGGACATAGGTTATGACCAATGGTTTAATAACCAATACATCATTTATAAAGTTTTTAACAATAAAATTTGGAGGGACCTACTCTTCTATTTCTAAGGGGTTTTCTTGGGGCTTTTCAAGTTTGTTGGCGTCTTCAAAGTCGGCTTCAACAAACTCTTCAGAATTTAACTGAGTTTGGAACTCATCTTCCTGTTGTATACCATTATAGATAAAAGCGGCAACTACAAAACAGGACAAATAGATAAGACTTTTGATTTTGTAGGTCATCATAATAAGATTTGGGATTACTAAATTAGGGAAACCATTTAGCAATCTTTATGATATGTTGTGAAACGATCTTTTCTAGATGTGAAACGGTCAAAAAGTATGGTATACCCGACAAAATGCACGGTTTGCCATAAAAAGACCAATTACAATGGTAAATTCTTACAGAATTTAAGCCTTAGCTTGGGTCAAGAATAGCATCAATACGCTCTAACGCATCTTGTAAGTGGTATCTGCTCATTTGATCCGAAATACGACTCATACCATTCCTGATGTCTCTTTTCAAGTTGTTTAATTCAGCTCTTGCCACAGAACGAATATCAGACTGGCTGGTGTTAACTACCGTAGATTTACGGTAACCACCAAAATCTGAAAGCTTTTTCTGGTTTTCAGCCGTCATAAGATATGCCAAACGATCAATATGTGCTTTTTGAAGATTTCTTCTATAGGTATCAATGGATTTTCCACTTCTTGTCTCAGACCAAATGCCTTTACGCAAATCGCTCATCATATCTAACAAACGATATGCTTTATTTCCATTTATAGCTTCATTTTCAATAATACGAGCCATTTTGCCTAAATGAAGAATAGTATTCAAATAACGCACTTGTGTTGAACGAATCCGTTCTATGGAACCAGAGTATTGAATTTTATTAAAAATATCTTGGTCTATTAACCATTCTGGTGTTTTGAACAATTGCTCTTGCAAGAAGGTCATACAGTTTTTTTGATGTTCCTTATCCACATGGGTATAAACAGCACCTTCTTGATCGGAGGTTTTATGATATTCATAAACCCCACCAATATTATTGGAAACGTGGCCCATATATCTTCTGTATTGACCAACTACTTGACCATAAAGCGTTTCCAAATCATCATAATTCTTTCCATCTTCTGTGGTCCATTCGGCCAAATTTGGGACTATCCTTTTTAAGTTTTCTATACCATAAAGACTTGCTTTAATAGCATCATCTCCTAAGTCTTCAGTTTGCGAACTTGGGTCATGGATATCACCTATTTGTTGATGCCCAAAACGATAATTGGGGTCATTTTCATGAGCTAGAATCCAATTGCGTAAAATTGGTTTTTCTTCTTCTGCAGATACACCCAAAATAGGTTTGTAGCCCCAACGGATGGCATGTTTGTCATAGATGCCAATATTGGGCATAAGGGCAACTCCTTCATCCCCCGGTTGGGCTATATAGTTAAATCGGGCATAGTCCATAATGGAAGGAGCCGTTCCAAATTTTTGGGTAAATTTCTTTGAACGAAGAGAGTCTACGGAATAGGCAGCGCTGCTTCCCATGTTATGCGGTAATCCAAGGGTATGACCTACTTCATGCGAGGAAACAAAGCGAATTAATCTACCCATTATTTCGTCTTTAAAAGCTACGTTACGCGCTTCTGGATTAATGGCTGCGGTTTGCACAAAGTACCAATTACGCAACAAGGTCATTACATTATGGTACCAGTTAATATCAGATTCCAGTATCTCACCACTACGAGGATCGCTTACATGGGGGCCATTTGCATTTGGAATGGGAGATGCCAAATAACGAACCACAGAGTATCGTATATCTTCTGGTGACCACTCAGGATCTTCTTCTTTTGTTGGTGGGTCCTTGGCTAAGATTGCATTTTTAAACCCAGCTGCTTCAAAAGCGATTTGCCAATCTTCAATACCTTGTTTTATAAAGGGGATCCATTTTTTAGGCGTGGCGCGATCTACATAATATACAATAGGTTTTTTGGGTTCTACCAATTCACCAGCTTTGTACTTTTCAATATCTTCATCTTTTACTTCCAATTTCCAACGATCTAGATAGCGCACGGTCTTACTTTCTTGAGCATCCAGCCCATAATCTACTTGACCTCTGGCAAACCAACCTACACGTTCATCAAAATAGCGACGTTTCATGGGTTCTTCTGGCAAAAGAATCATGGAGTTATTTATTTCTATGGAAATGGAACCTAAACTTTGGTTGCTGGGTGATGCTTTGGCCAGATAGGTTTTCACATGGCGTGCTTCCAAGTTTAATGGGTAACTTTTTATAGATTCCACATAACTTCTTTCTGCGTCCAAGCGACTGACCTTATATCGTTTTCTGTAAAATTCTGGCATACCAATAGCATTAACATCTTTGGTAAACATAGGGTCAACCTCAATAACAGTGGCCGGGTTCAAAGAGTCCTTCTTATTTAATGCTTTGATGTTAAATGCAAAGAGCACAGGCTCAAAATTGGAATTGACAACGGCTTCATGAACAGGTAAAGAATCGGCAGCCACATTTCCATAAGAAACCACACGTAGCAAAACTTTTTTAGGCTTCTTTTCCCACCGGAGTACCTGGGTATTGATTTTTCCCCCGCCAAAACCAATTCCAGTTGCTGTTTTTGAAATTCTGCTCACCATTAGCATTTCGCGATTAAATAATGAATCAGGAATCTCATAATAATGTTTGTCATCTACCTGATGAACTTGAAAAAGACCTTCATCTGTCTTTGCTTCTTTGGTAATTACCTTGTCATAAGGTTGAATGTCACCTTTTTTAGGTTTGGCCTCGGCTTTTTTTTCAGTGTTTTTCTTCTTCTTTTTAAAAAGTTGGGCTTCTGTGGTCTGAAAAGTGCTAACCAAAAAAATAAGTACGAAGACTTTTGGGAGTAATTTTTGAATCATTTTAAGTCAGTTTGATATGCTCAAGGCGATCAAAGAACCTAAAAAACGCGAAAACAGACTGTTAAATAATTATTAACTCTCATTTTTTTTCTAAAGATGACCAACCTCTGGGAGTATTGCATTTTACTGATGTTTTCCGTTGAAATCCCACCTATAGCTGGGCTGAGAGAAAATAAATTTTACCTAAAAAAAACAAAAAGCTGTAACAATTTAAAATTTGGATAGTCTTATAAGCATATTACATCAATCAAAAAATTCAATCAAAAATGAACAAGTTATTAATGATTTACGGATGTGTACTCTTAGGTAGTCCCGCCGTAGCAGAAGACCAACAAAGTACTACTACTATTGTAGAAACCAAAACAGAAACAGTTAGTACGTTTGAGAACAATTTTACAGTATTGAATATCAATACTGAGTTAAGTGAGACATCTTCAAGATTTTATGGTATAACAAATGAAGAGTTCTTTGAGCTGAATTTAAACGAAATTGAGTTTGTAGAAGAAGAATCGGAAATTGATTTAGGTTTTAATACCTCCGATTACCTTCCAGAGGATTTTAATCCTTATGAAACTTATTTTGATTTGAATTCTATTATATACATCGAAGACGAAACCAATTTGAACCTAAATTTTGATGCTGGCGACTATTTACCAGCAGGTTTTAATCCTTACGCTGAAAATGTAGATGTGCATTCTATCAATTATATTGAAGATGAGGACTTAGATTTGGGTTTTAACGCGTCTGATTATCTTCCTGAAGGATTCTCACCTTATGAAGTGTATATAGATTTGAATGCCGTTCCTTACATTGAGGAAGAAGTTGATTTAAACTTGGGCTTGAATAGAGAATATTCTTTACCAGAAGGTTTTGATCCTTATACAGATTTAATAGAAGTTACGTCGATCAACTATGTTGAAGATGAAGAAATACACCTAGGTTTTGATACTGCCGAGTATCTACCGGAAAACTTTGACCCGTATACAAGGGCAAACTAAGTAAGATGTTTTAGTTTTCATTTTACAAATTTTTGAGTTAGTTAGTTATGAAAAGCCCTCACCAGAGGGCTTTTTGTATGGAGGTTGCTTTCTTTTGCCTAGTAAATTCATCGATTAAAAGTGCTTAACAAAAAAATAACATTAAAATCGATGAAGTGTAAATGTTAATAAAATGGTTTTAAAGCTATCAATCTGATAATATTTGAAGCTTTGGACTAACACTTTGCTAATTCCTGAAAGTGGGAATTGATAATTCGATGACACTACTGTTTTTGCGGGTTCGTTAACAAAAAACTAATTATAATAATCATCATTTTTTGTGGTTTTATCTTTGTTGTAAATTAAAAAACGACAGTTATGAAATACAATAATTATATATTGACAGCACTTGGGTTTGCCTTATTGACATTTAATGCAAATGCCAAATCATTAGCCACAATGGATGAAGATTTTGATATAAGCAAAGTTATTTTCATTGAAGAGGACCAGGATTGGGAACTAGGTTTTGATACCGCTAAATACCTTCCTGAAAACTTTGATCCTTACAGTGGTAATTTTTCAGTAAAAGCTATCAATTTTGTGGATGAATGTGATGAAATAGAATTAGGGTTTGAAACAGCTGGTTACTTGCCAGAAGATTTTGATGCCTATACAAAGTAAGTTAGTTTCTTACTATTTTTTTTGAGTTAGTTAGTTTGTCAAGAGCCTTTCCAATTTGGGGAGGCTCTTCTATTTTAGAATAATAGTGGTATCACAAACTGAAAGACCAGAATTAAAAGTGCTACGGAGATAAGGTTCAGAATAATGCCTACTTTGGCCATTTGAGGAACCTTTACATACCCGCTAGCAAAGACTATTGCATTGGGCGGTGTGGCCATGGGCAACATAAAGGCACAACTACTCGCAATGGTAACTGGAATTAATAAATAAAGTATCGGAATTTCAAGACCAATGGCTATTCCTGCCACAACAGGTGCCAAGACAGCAACCAGTGCCACATTGCTCATGAGCTCTGTCATAAATAGCATCA
The DNA here is from genome assembly GCF_021390195.1 of Flagellimonas sp. CMM7. Taxonomy (NCBI): domain Bacteria; kingdom Pseudomonadati; phylum Bacteroidota; class Flavobacteriia; order Flavobacteriales; family Flavobacteriaceae; genus Flagellimonas; species Flagellimonas sp. CMM7. The sequence goes on from NZ_CP090003.1 coordinate 2,645,353, forward strand.
ACAGAATTAAAAGTGATGCAGTCAAAAGAATACTGATATCACTACTGGCAATTGCGGTTGCCACCATATCTACAATCCCACTGGATGACATTCCTTTTGCCAATGCAAGTCCTCCTCCAAACAGTATTAAAATACCCCAAGCAAGTTGAGAGGTATCCCTCCATTGGATTATAAAATCTCCTTTTTTCAAGTTATAAGGAACAGCAAAAAGAGTTATTGCGGCAAAAATACTGATCATTGTATCTGTAAGACCAAGACCAGGGAATAAGTTATTGATCAATGTCCTAAAAATCCATAAGAAGACGGTAATACCAAAAATGACCAAGACCATTTTTTCTTTTTTAGAAGTTGGGCCTAACTTTTGAAGTTCATCATGGATTACTTCCTTGGATGCATTAAATTTTAAATCCCGGTTTGGAAACATCCATTTTACCAAGACCAAATAACTGATGCCAATCATGATTATGGAAAAAGGCAACCCAAGTGTCATCCATTTTAAAAAAGAAATCTGGGTATTATATTCATTTTCCAAAAGCCCAATGAGGATAGAATTTGGCGGAGTGCCGATCACGGTTGCTATTCCTCCCGCGTTTGCGGAGAAAGCAATGCCCAACATAACACTTAAAGCAAAATTCTGATCGTTTTTAGTAAAACCATCTTCATCATCAACCAACAAATTGATTACAGAAAGAGCAATGGGCAGCATTACCACGGTACTGGCCGTATTGCTTATCCACATGCTCAATGATGCTGTGGCAATCATAAAACCAAGAATCACTTTATTTGGTGTGGTGCCTGTTAAACGTATAATATTTAATGCTATGCGCTTGTGTAGGTTTACTTTTTCAAGCGCCAAAGCCATTACAAACCCGCCAAAGAATAGAAAAACAATGGGACTTCCATAATTGGCACCTACTTCGGCAATGGGTAATATTTTGAGTAATGGAAAAAGCAATAAAGGTAAAAGTGCGGTCACTGAAATGGAAACAGCTTCAGTTATCCACCAAATTAACATCCAGACCGCTACTGCAATAACAGGGTCACCTTTTTGAGAGACAATGTCAAACGGTAAATTGCTTAAAATAAGAAAGACAATGGGGCCAGCAATAAGGCCTACTTTTTTACTCAACTCAAAAAGTTTTAATCAGGCCTAAACTAAGACTTTTTACTAGAACAAAAAAAACCAGAAAAAGTTTCTGGTTTTTTTAAAACTATAAATGATTAAAATTTCCACGGAACGTTTAATTATTTTACAACAGAATAAACCCGAATTTCCGGTTCTGCAGCTAATAATGGCGCTAACTCACCAACAATATCCTTGGAAAACAGCTCAGTTGATAAATAAGCTTTGGCACTCTCTACTGTTTCAAAACCATGCAAGACTTGAACATCGTTTTCCCTTATTAAAAGTTGCTTTGATACAGCTCCTTTTATGGATTCCAAAAAAGGGTTTTTGTATTTTGAATAAACTCCTGAGGCAGCGTCTCTATTTTTTTCTTCAATGGTCAATGTGATTTCTAAAAATGCATTGGTACCCATTAGAACTATTTTCTCTTTTTCATTTGTATTCATCGCTAGTGTATCTTCTGCAGGCGATGGTTCTTGTTTTACTTTTGAATTACATCCGGCAATGAGTATCATTACTGCTACTGTTTTTAAAATTGTTTTCATATGAAGTTGTTTTTAGTACTTCAAAGATATTGTCGAGCTATATGCCGAAATAGTTCAAAACATACTTTAAGTGGTAAAAACGGGAGAAAGAAAAACGTGAAGTTTTCGCAGTACTATTGTCTATATCTACTAGGAGATTCTAAAACGTGTCTTTTAAAATATTTTATAAAGTACGAAGGATCATCAAAGCCAACGCGATACGCCACTTCTCCTATTTGTAAGGAAGTAAATCTTAGTAACCGCTTTGCCTCTAAAATTACTCGTTCTGATATGATTTGAGATGGGGGTTTATTTGCAATGGTCTTGGTAATTGTGGTCAATGTTTTAGAAGAAATATGAAGTAAATTGGCATAATTACTTACTGAAAAACCATTCTTATAATTTTCTTCTATAAGTTCTTTGAACTTAAAAAATTGAAGCTCATAAGGACTGGTAAATTCCAATTTCCCGTTTAAGTCTTCCAGATGAGCACGTTCAAGGTTTATTAATAGACATTTCAGTAAAAACCGAACAATATCTTCAAAGCCAAAACGGCTTCTTTTATCAAGTTCATTTAAAATCAAAGCCATATGATTTTTAGCCGTTTCTGTAGCTTCAAAATCCATGGCATAACATGGACTTTGCTGTGCTTTAAAGATGTTGTATTTCAAAAAAATGTCAACATCGGTATGCATAAAAAAACTCTCATTAAAATGAATAAGCCAACCAGGAACATCTAGATTATCATCAAAATAGTGGATTTGATCTTTGGAGATAAATAGAATGGTATTTTCATTGATATCATACGTTTTAAAATCTACCGTATGTGTTCCTCCTTTGTTAAAAAACCATATGATCTGATAATAGCTATGTGAATGCGGAGTAGCTGCTTTTTCAACATTTTTGATTCGGTACTCTTTAAGATCATATACCTCAAACTGCAGTTTTTTTGGATTTGCTTTATGCAGATGGTATTGCGCTATTTTTGTTGAATTATCCTTCACGTGTATAAAGTGCTATTTCCTCTAAAATTAAACCAATTCTTTGTGTAATAATTTATTAGCCGTGTTTAATCCACTATGGACGGCACCATCTAAGTAGCCGCCATACACAGGAGATGTTTCAGTACCAGAGAGTAACAATTTTCCATTGCAATGCCATTGGTTATAGAGCCCATGCCCATATTGGGGACTCATATATACGGACTTTAAGTTTTCACAAGATGTTCGTCGGTCTTTTGACCAGTCCTTTTCAAAATACGCTATATGGTTTTTAACCTCTTCGCCCAAATATTTTTCCAGATAACTTAAAATTCTTTCTTTTCTTACTTCCGGCCTAGTATCCCTTAATCCTTCATTTACAAAACCCATGAGCGCAAAGGTATTCTCCTGATGGTTACAATGATCATACAATTCTATAACGGGCCCTACTTGCCCTATAACGGTGCCTGAAAAGTCATTTTCTTTCCAAAATGGTTTGTTGAACAACATACCTATTTTAATGGCATTGCTCATCCAGGTATGGGTAGATTTCATTGTTTGAAGCAGATTCTCTGGTAACTCTGGGCTAAAATCGATTCCTGATGCCAGTTTGGGTGGTATGGTAATGATAACTTTCTCTGCAGAATATGTTTTATCCTCAGTTGTTAAGGTAAGAACATCTTGGTCTTCACTAATATTAGTAACTATTGAATTGAGATGAATTTTACCGTCTAATACGCTAGCAAGCTTGTTGATGATAGCAATGGAACCACCAACAATTCGATATGCCGATGGTCCATTATGTTGACTTTCAAAATAGTGCGCGGGAGCCATGGTATTGTACACCAGTACACTTTTACCCTTACTATACTGTTCAAACCTGCTAACGGATAAAGCATCTAGCAGTTTAGCTAAATTGACGTGGTGGTCTTGAAACCAGGTTGCTCCCAAATCGATACCATCTTTGGTGTGGATTCTACCTCCAATTCTATCTCTTGCCTCTAAAATGATAAAATCCTTCTCACCATTTTTAATTAGTGAATAAGCTGTGGTCAAACCAGATAACCCAGCTCCTACAATGATATATTTTGAATGTATTGTTTTCAAAAAGACAAATTTAATTTCTTCCAGACATTACACCACCATCGATATCCCAAATAGCACCAGTGACCCAAGAAGCTTTGTCAGAAAGTAGGAATGAAATGGTATTGGCCACATCTTCTGCACGACCATTTCTACCAATTGGATGGAATGCATGAAAATTTTGAAGTGCATCATTTGCCTCCTGCTTGCCTCCGAACACACTGTCATAGACCGGTGTTTCAACTACTGCTGGCGATACTGCATTTACACGAATTTTGTGATCAGCCAACTCCATGGCCAAATGTTGTGTTAAACTATGCAATCCTGCCTTTTGCATAGAATATGCTGAGGAAGGAGTTGCTTTCACAGATTGTTTGGCCCACATAGAACCTACATTTACGATAGCACCACCTTCGGTTGCCGCCATTTTTTTCGCAGCAGCTTGGGTGATGAAAAAGAAACCTCTATTTAAATCTAAGTATGAATCATAATCGGATTCAGTATGGTCTAAAAACGCCTTTGGTCCAAAAATACCTGAAGCGTTTACCAAATAATCTAGATTGTCCCAGCTAGCAATATCACTTTGTAAAGCATCTACTTGGGCTGTATTGGTAATATCTACCCTATGGGTTATCAAGTCGTCATTGGTTTCACTTTTAAAGGAATTCAATTTAGTGTCATTAGTACCAACTACGTGAACTTTAACACCTTGGCTTAAAAGGTTTTGTGCGGTTGCTTTCCCGATTCCGCTGCTGCCTCCTATAATTAATGCTCTTTTCTTCATTTTAATTTGATTTTTAATAATTATGACGCAAAGTTATATCACCCTCATGGGGCGTTTAAGCCATAAAAAGAGAACAAATGGTAATTTTGGGAAGCAGTTTATCATTCATAAAAAAACCTTCCGGTTAAGGAAGGTTTTTTGATAAACTAAACTTGACTAATTCAAAACCTATATCGGACTATAGGCTTAATCTTAAACGAGCAAAAAGAAAACGGCCGCTATATCCAAATTGAGATGTTCTTCTTGAATATACAAACTGGTCACCCGAAGTACCACCTTCTCTATTTTCATCTGGGTAAACATCAAAAAGGTTATTGGCCCCGACAGTTAGTGATAGGTTTTCCGTAAATGTCTTGGTTATAGTAAGGTCGGTCACCAATTTTCCTGCGTAAATAGCATCATCGCTAACGGTGGTACCAGAAACACGGGCATCCCCATTAAAATCATCAGGATCGGTGACTTCTCCGAAGTATACATTTCTTAGTAGAAAATCCCAAGAATTTAATGAGACGAGATTGGTTAGATTCAATTTTGTTCTGGGTTGTGCCAAGGTCAAAAATGCCTCTTCTTGACCATCAAAGAAAGACCCGCTCAATCCCGCATTTTCTATAAGTTCTGGTACAAAAATGTTTTCAACTTCTGTTTTGTTGAACGTAGCTGCCAAATCATTTTTTAATATAGCATCGCCCAAATTGGTTTTGTGGGAAAGGACAATATCCAAACCTGAAGATTTGGTATCAATCGCATTTACAAAGAACCTAGCGCTAGTGGCGCCAGCAGATTCAAAAATTGCTGTAAGTTCAGGATCACCGCCATTCCCAAAGCTTCCGCTATACACAATACGATCGTCAATATAAATTAGATATCCATCAACCGTAATTGAAAAGTCTCCGAAATTACCTGTTAGTCCAGCACTAAAACTATTGGAAGTTTCTTCTCTTAACTTATCAATTCCAATAAGAGTAGCTGCTCTACTGTCATTGGTAAAAGTCCCTTGCTCAAAAGGAACGTTATCGACGAACACGGTGCTTGTTCTGCTAAAAAATTGTTGGTGCAAAGAAGGTGCCCTAAAACCAGAGCTGCTTGCCGCTCTTAACGCCAGATTTTCTGTAAGTTTTAATCTTGTGGCCAATTTATAGTTGAAGGTGCTCCCAAAATCTGAGTAGTTTTCATATCTACCTGCTAAACTTAGCAACCAGTTTTCGGTAAAATCTGCTTCAAAATCAGCATAAAGAGAAATATTGTTCCTGAATTTTTCTGTTGCGTTACCAGGATCATATCCACGAAAAACTTGAGAACCTCCACCTAATGGTGAACCTGTAAAGTTATTTCTTACCAATTGATCGTCTGGTGTAACACTGTTTACGGGATTTCCGTTGATATCATAACTGGTATAAGAAGACTCTTCCCCTGCTATAATCTCGTACTTTTCAACCTTGTATTCCGCACCAAAAGCAACGTTAAATCCTTCGAAAATATCTTCGTGGAACCTACTGAAATCCAGGTTAGTTGTGTTCTGTGTAAATCCTAATCCACCTGCATCAAAGCTACGTGGAGTTGCAACCCCGAGTGTTCCGTTACTTGAATTTCCTACGGTAATATCAAATGTATTTCTACCGTATGTATTTGAAAAGTCAACATCCCATTCATTTACCTTTCCTTTAATCCCCATAGCAATGGATTGATCTATTATATCTGTTCCAATGTTAGGTAAGAACCCATTGGGAAATGCCGGAGTGTTTGCACGTCCATCACCTTGCGCAGGTCTTCTGTAGAACCCAGAAGCCAGCCCTTGACGATAACTTATGCCTCCAAAACCATAAACCTCTGTAGTTTCTGAAACAGGGATAGAAAGGTTTGCAAAGAATTTCCCTTCTCTTAGTCTTGATGTGCCTACTTTAAACCTGAAATCTTCTCTTGTAAGTCCACGTGCAGATAGTTCAGCCTCATCAGCGTCAAAACCTAATAGTCCACGAAAGGTGTCAATATCAGTTGCATCGTTTAGATCAAGACCTGCAATTTGATCCTTCACTCCTTGGTCTAGATAACCAATGCCCTGTGCAGCATTTGCATAATCTTGTAAGCTCATATCAGCTACCGTTCCTCCTCCAGCAGCAAAAACGCGTTCTGCACCATGAAATCCTTGAAAAATATCTCCTGCATAATCTTTGTTTCTTAATGCAGGTTCTCTGGTGGATAACGAACCAGTAAAATTAATATAGCCGCGATCTCCAATAGGAAGCCCAAAATTGGCATCTAACTGAAACTTTTCTCCATCACTTCCTCCTTCAAATTGATTACTGTTTTCACTAAAATTTGCTCCAGAGGTCAACGAAAGGTCTAGCTTACCGGTCGATTTTTTAAGCACTATATTGATGACGCCGGCAATGGCATCTGAACCATATTGAGCGGCCGCTCCATCTCTAAGCACCTCAATACGCTGTATGGCAGCTATTGGAATTGCGTTCATGTCAGTTCCCACGCTTCCTGCCCCAACGGTTCCGTTAACATTTATTAGAGCGGTGTTATGTCTTCTTTTTCCATTGATCAATACCAATACTTGGTCTGGACCTAAACCACGAAGCGAAGCGGGATCTATATGATCTGTACCATCTGATACAGTCTGTGATTGAGAAGTGAAAGAAGGTGCAACATAGTTCAATATTTCATTTACACTAACCTGTGGTCCTTGATTAGCAATGGTGGCTACATCAATTACATCTACTGGAACAGTAGTTTCAGTCGCTGTTCTATTAGGGTTTCTAGACCCTACTACGACCACATCATCCAATTGAGCGGCGTCTTCCGCAAGAACTATGTTGATGGTAGATTGCCCGTTCAATGGGACTTCAGTTGTCTTAAAACCAAGGTATGAGACGACCAGAACAGCATTTTCATCATCAACTTCCAGTATAAAATTTCCATCAAAATCCGCTTGTGAACCATTTGTGGTTCCTTTGACCAAGACATTTGCTCCGGGCAATGGGTTGCCGTCACCGTCTTTAACCGACCCATTTACCTGCCGCTGGTCATTTATAGGGTCGATAGCGCTTTTGTCCAACGATAGTTTTTTGAGAACAATTTGATTTCCATTTATGGAATAGTCTAAACTTTCTTGTTCCGATAGCCTATCCAAAACAGTGAATATCTTTTCATCTGATGCAGTCAATGAAGTTTTTTTATCATCGTTGATTTCATTCACGTTATAGAAGAAATTGTAGCCAGATTGTTTTTTTATCTCATTTAAAATATCCTTTAAAGGAACATTTTCAAATTCAAAATGGACTTTCCTCTGTGAGTAAGCGTCACTAGCAGTGAGCTGACAAATAATAAATAAAGTGAGAAAAAAACTTAACTTCATTTTTAAGGTCAATTTTGTGCTGGCCACCAAGAAAAAAGGTGACTTGAAAACCATGCTTTTTTTCATAATTTTGAGTGTTTGATTGTTAGTAATAATTCTTGTTAGCGATCTACAATTGGGGGAGGTGCTGCAACACCTTCCCTTTCTATTTTGATATGGTGATTATGTTGTTTTCTATTTCATAAGTAAAAGGTGTGCTAGAAGCTATTGTATTTAAAATAGTTTCAATACGTTCGTTCTGAAACTCTCCCATGAATATCTCATTGTTCAAGCTTTCTGCATTATTGATTATTGAAACATTATGTGCCCTTTCAAGTTTTCGCAGTATTTGTTCAAATGACAGATTGTCTATGATCAATCTATTTTCCATCCAACTCGTGAAGGTGCGCACGTCGACCTTCTGTTTTGTCAAAGTGCCGTTCTCTTTGGCAAATGCTGCCTGATAACTTGGACTAAGAAGGATTTTTGTGTCAGGATTGGAGTTCTCATAAACATTAACGGAACCCTCTACCAATGTGGTGGAGATTTCACCATCCGATTTATAGGCAGATACGTTGAACTGCGTTCCCAAAACCTTAATATCTAGGTTTTCCGCATTAACAATAAAAGGTCTTTTTTCATCTTTGGTGACATCAAAAAATGCTTCACCTTCCAAATAAACCATACGATTTTGAGCGGATGTATTTAAGTTTTTTGGAAACCGTAACCTAGATCCGGAATTTAGCCAAACCTTTGTTCCATCAGAAAGTGTTATCCTGAATTTTTGACCATAAGGGATATAAACTTCGTTGAAAACTATATTATCATCAGATGGATTTGCTATTTGACTAAAATCCAAACCTGTTGATTCTTTTTCTGCTATGACATTACCTTTTTTGTCTGTAAGTACCTTCCTGTTATCCGCAGCTATTACTTGTTGCGTTCCATCTGCAAGGGTAATCACAATTTGATTGGCTAGACTATTTGTCAGCGTTGATTCAGAATCACCTTTATTGTTAAATTGGGAGACGTATATAAAGCTTACAGTAGCTAAGAGGCCTATAAAAAGAGCTGCATAACGAACCAAGTGAAGCTTTTTCCTTCTTACGACTCTGCCCTTGTCCACAGCAATCATGAATTCCTTAAAAGCATCTTTTCCATCAAAGTGATGGTGCAAATTATTTTCCGACCTATTTTTTATCTCTTTTTTAAAAGCGCTTAGGTTTTCCTTATTGGCTAGCACCCACTTTTTTAATCGTTTTCTTTCGTTAGCGGAAATAGTTCGGTTTAAAAATTTCTCAATTAAATCTTGCATTTTTGATAGTCTTACATCTCTATGATACGAATTTGATAAAAAACCCCTACTTTTTTTATAAATTTTATACTTTAGCCTATATTTTTTTATGATGAACGAAAAAATACTGGTAGCAAATTTGAAGAAGGGCGACGTAGATGCCTATGAGTATTTGTTCAATGAATACTATGATTGGCTGTGTAATTATATCTTTAAACTAAGCGGTAATAGAAGCCTTTCCAAGGACATTGTTCAAGAGACAATGATTAAGATTTGGGAAAAGAAACATCAGATAACTATTCGAGAATCGCTTAAGGCATATCTCTTTAAATCATGTCATAATCAATTTTTACTTCAACTAAGAAAGGACAAAAAGAAACCGGATCTTTTAGATAGGATTCGATGGGAGACGATTTACGATAGCTATTTTGAACTTAAGGAAGATGATGATCTTATAAGAGCTAGCTATAACAAACTGGAAGAACTCATTGACAAGCTGCCGCCAAAATGCAAGGAGATTTTTATCATGAACAAGTTGGAGCGCAGAAAGTATAGGGAAATTGCGGAGGATATGGGCATTTCCATCAAAACTGTGGAGAACCAAATGTCCAAGGCCTTACGGATAATTAGAGAGAATGCTTCGGTTCTTTTGTTTTGATATTATCTAATTACCAATTCTCTTTTTCAAGTAGTGTTAATCACACAAAATGTATTGCTTACACCGCTGCGGGTGTTACTATGCCATCTTTAGAACGACCTAGCTTAATATTTACCAATATCTCATGCAAAGTTTCAGTGGCAAGCCCATGAAGCACAAGACGATATGCGGCGGTATATGTGGAAGTTGGTACCATGGGGTGCTTGTTGTTAACTAGCCCTAAATGTCCTGGTGTTCCCAATATTTGGGTGGTATAAATTGCAACGGTCTCGTCTAATTGCAAGGAATTTGAAGCTCTTACAAAATCATTTGCAGTGAGAAAGAGTTGGTAAAAGGGGGTAAACAATTCTATTGCAGATCTAAGGTCAAGGACGTTTGTCCATTTCTTTGGAAATTCAATATGCTTAAACTGATTTTCAGAAACCATACTTAGATTTAATGTATCCTGCTTTTGTAGTACCAATCCTTTTTCTTTCAATTCACTGTTTAGCTTAATTACAAAATTGTACAGGTTTAAATCATGATTTAGGAAAAGATCATCTTTAACGTCATTAAAATCATAAGGTTTTAAAGGACTTGTGGTAACTTGAATTCCGTCTACATTTTTGGCAACAAACTCCAATATTTCGCTTCCTGCATGAAAATGACGAAAAATCAATAGATTGGCATCAGGGCTAACAAAACGTTTTAATCCCCATGCCAAAATTCTATGGAGGGCCTTGGAAGAATTAAAGAATTTTGGAAAGAAAAACTTAAAAATGTGGATGAAGAACATTGATATTTTTGACCAAAATTTAATGAACGGAAGCAGATATCTGGTTGATCTGCTGTTATTGTCCCGCATTAGGGCCTGCTTGGTCAAATTATTAATTGGGATACTACTGTCCAGATACATTGCCAGCCAAGGATTGGGGTCTCTGGTATCATGATTTTTTATGTCAAATTGATTATCCATGTCTGTAAATTAGTAATTACCCAGCTCTTTTAACTGTAAATGATATAATAGTGCTGTAGTTTTTGCTGTTTTGGCAATTTGCCTTGCCAGTTCCATATTCATTAATGGGTGATTCAAGGCCTCTTCTAAATGATGAAAATGGTTTTCATCTGCCACACCATGATAGGTTAAAAATGAAACCTGGTTGTCTTCAAGTTTAAGTTGGTCCTGAATTAGGTTTCCCCAATACCCAGCAAGCCGTTTTCCAATGCCTTCTATAATAAACATTGCCCCTAACAGGTCAATAGGATTTGGACTACTTGCCCTCTGAAACATGAAGGAGGACAAAGCCGCACTTCCAATATTTTTTTCTCCAAGCTGAATTTTTTCCAAGGACTCTCCAAGTGCCACATAGTTTTTTTCCAAGAGCTGAAAGTCTTTGTGTTCAGTAGCCGTATGTTTTATAAAAGCAGACCTAAGCTCAAATATGGAAATATCAATATTGGATGCTGCTCTAGAAATCCATTGAGAGCCATCAATAACCTGTTGTCTTAGATCAAACAAAAGTAATTTGTAGTTTTCAATACTAAGAGTTCCTTGATGAATCTGCTTAACAATGGGAATTTCCAATAGTTTGTTTTCAAAATCAATCCAAATTTGAGTCAATTGTCTAACCAACCATTCCGATGTTGGATTCCTGTTTATATTAAGACCTGGAGCCTCTACTTTTCTAATTGAATATTTGGGAGCTATTTTTTTTGAGCTCCCAACTACTTTGAGTTTCATGAAAGAAGTTATAAACCTGCCGCTTTCCGGAACCATACATATAACGGTATCGCCCTCCTTCAAATTACCAGAGTACATCAATTCTTCAAGCATTATAAACATGGATGCTGAACCCGTATTGCCTTTACTGGTTAAGTTGCTAAACCATTTTTCTTCTGGAATGTTGGCCCCACCCTTTTTTAAAAGATCTATTATGGGCTGTTTAAAATAAAGGGACGAGTAATGGCAGCAAAACCAATCAATTTCCTCCGTAATTATTTTCCCTTGATCAATTAAGTTAAAATAGTGAGATACGCCCACTTCAATAACTTTGTTTAAAAGTCTGGTATTTTGTTTTAAATTAATTGCACCATCTTTTGAAGCAGTCTCATAGTCAGGATAATCTAGCCATCCGTTTACATGATTATCATTACCCATGGAACCAACATACATACATAGTGGGTTCTCATTTGCGTAGGATTTTATGTCTACCCATTCTATCTGTAAAGAAAGCCCTTTGGTATTTGGTTTATTTTCCAGAACCATTGCACCGGCACCATCGGATAGCATCCATCTTAAAAAATCAGTATCAAAAGGGATGGATTTTTGTTCTTGCCCTTCAAATCTTGATGCTTTAAAAAGCCTACTGGCAAACTCACTTCCAACGCAAAGTGCATTTTCTTTTTCATTTGCTTTAATTTGAGAATAAGCACTTTTAATGGCCATCATTCCACTTGCGCATACACTTTGAAAACTTGCTAGCTCACAATGGGCAGTATCGAGTTCTGCATGCACCAAACTGGCAAAACCTGGTACAGGGAGGTCACCTTGGGTAGTACCTGCGGAAATCATTTGCACATCTTGATTAAGTACGCTACTTTTTTTAAGAGCGGCTTTACATGCCATTGCGGCTAATTGGGCATTGGAGTGGGTGCTTTTCTGATTTTCATCCAAGGCATAGTACCTATTCTCAATTCCATTCTGACTTAGGATTCTTGATTTGACCCTACTTGCCTTACCATGTATTTTCCCCAGATAATCTTCCATTTCTTTATTGGAAATTGGATTGTTTGGCAGATAAACTCCTAGGGCATTGATATAAACCTCCTCCATAAATTTGATGATGAATCTTATGACAAGATAGAGCTATTGCATAAAACAAAAAGAGTTTGTTCAGTAGTCTTCACAATTCTACTGCTACCTTCTGTAATTGATGGTCTTTTTGTCTTTTAGCAAATATGAAGCAAAATTATTTCATCGTAATTCTAAAAAATCTATAGCGTTTTTATAATAAATCTTGTGGAGAATTTCTTTTGAAAGTTGTAATCCTTGTGTTTTTTGGCCACGTATAACCAAAGAGTCGGAACTGCTTAGATAGCGCCATAACTTATTATAGCTTTCATCAAGATTCATTTCCTCTTCTTTGAGTTCATCTGGGGACATTATATTTTCGGGAGTAGCATTGCCATAATCTGAACCGAATAGTATTCTGTCTTGATACTTTTCAAAAAACGCCCTTACTTTTTTAGAGTCTTGGTTGGCTAAATCCCCAAATCTGGCAGCAGGTTCCACATACATATTTGAAAACCTGTCAAGGCGTTCACTAACCATCTCAACATCGTGGGACATACTTCCTAAATGGGCACACAGAATTTTTAAATCTGGATTGTTTTCAATCCATTTGTCCCTTGCACTGATAATGGTTTCGTACGAAGGTATTTCGGGAAACTTGTAGGCGTGGTATTGTGGATTGTTTTTATAATATCCGTAGTGCGGGTTGTTAGGATCTAATGGCCTCCAGGCTTGTTCTGGTTCCCCTATATGTGCCATTACTGGGATATTTTTTTGCTTCAGAAAATCCCAAATGGGTTGCAAGCGCGAATCATCTATTTGAATGTAATGTCCAGAGCTGTCTTTGGTCACCATCCCAAAGTTCTTCCAAACCTTGACCATTCTTGCACCAGAATCGATTTCTCTTTTTAATTGTTGGATTGCTTGTTCCACAAAATCGGGAGAATCTATTCCTACACCGATTAATGAGGAGCAGAGAAAAAACAAATCAGGATGTTTTTGGGCGTGAGTCAAATAAGAATCCCAGCTTCTAACGATTCCCGTGGAGTCTTTAATGGAAACATCGACTAGAACAGATTGCATATTCCATTTTTGATGTAGTACAGGAAGGTATTCTCTGGAATACTTATAGTGTGAATGCACATCAATTTTTTTAATGGATTGTTTATCATTTACAAGTTCTGAAGTTTCTTTTGAAGCATCATTTTCAGAATTCGTTTTACAGGAAGAAACTATAATTAAAGAAGTTAAAAGCCAAACACCAATTTTCATGACAAGATGGTTTATTTGCCTTTAAATTAATGAATTATGGCGCTTGTTTTCCTTTTTGTAAAGAAAATGGAACTAATTCTTAATTCTGGAAATTAAGCCAGCATCTGTTTTTTGTACTTCAAAGAGTCCCAGTTTTGCCAAATTTTTAGAGCTCTTATCCCATTTTTTACCACTGAGACCTGCTTTTTCCTTAAGCTCTATCAAAGGCATTTCACCGATAGGTTTAAGAATGTCCATGATAGTTTTTTCTTCTTCCGTAAGTTCCACAGCTTTTTTTTCTGGACGCATTTGCGGAAAGAACAATACCTCTTGTATGGATGAATTATTGGTCATCAACATGACCAAACGATCTATTCCTATTCCAATACCTGAAGTGGGAGGCATTCCGTATTCAAGCGCACGCAAAAAATCCTGATCAATGAACATGGCTTCGTCATCTCCTTTTTCAGAAAGTTTCAATTGATCTTCAAAACGTTCACGTTGATCAATGGGGTCGTTTAACTCAGAGTAAGCGTTTGCCAGTTCCTTGCCATTTACCATGAGTTCAAAACGCTCGGTAAGTGCCGGATTGGTGCGGTGTTCTTTGGTCAATGGACTCATTTCTTTAGGATAGTCTGTGATAAAAGTGGGTTGCACATAAAAGTGTTCACATTTCTCTCCAAAAATCTCATCTATTAGTTTACCCACACCCATGGTTTCATCAACCTCTAGCCCTAGTTTTTGAGCAACTTCTCTCAGCTGAACTTCATTCATGCCAGCTACATCATAACCGGTATGTATTTTAATGGCTTCCAAAATAGGAACACGGGCATAAGGCGCTTTAAATTCAATTTCATTTTCCCCAACAGTAATTTTAGTACTTCCATTGGCGTCAATGGCTATTTTTTCCAATAACTGCTCTGTGGTATCCATCATCCAGTTATAGTCTTTATATGCCACATAGAGCTCCATTACGGTAAACTCAGGATTATGGGTACGATCCATTCCTTCATTTCTGAAATCTTTGGAAAATTCATACACCCCATCAAAACCACCAACAATCAATCTTTTAAGATATAGTTCATTGGCAATTCTCAAATACAAGGGAATATTCAATGCATTGTGATGCGTTAAAAATGGCCGCGCCGCAGCTCCACCGGGAATGGGTTGCAAAATAGGGGTCTCTACCTCTAAATACCCTTTTTCATTGTAAAACTCACGAATACTGTTTGTGATTTTTGTACGCTTGATGAAAGTCTCCTTAACAGATGGGTTTACCACCAAATCCACATAACGCTGGCGATAACGCATTTCAGGATCATTGAACTCATCATATACGTTACCATCGGCATCTTTTTTAGGCAAAGGCAATGGTCTCAACGCTTTGCTCAATAAGCTAAATTTTTTGACCATAACGGTCTTCTCTCCTACTTGTGTGGTAAAAAGCTCACCTTCAACACCAATAATATCACCAATGTCCAATAACTTTTTGTAGACATCGTTGTAAAGGGTTTTGTCTTCCCCAGGACAGATTTCATCTCTATTGAAATAAACTTGAATTCGCCCTTCACTATCTTGCAATTCAGCAAAGGAAGCTTTGCCTTGAATTCTTCTGGACATCA
Organism: Flagellimonas sp. CMM7; assembly: GCF_021390195.1. Classification (NCBI taxonomy): domain Bacteria; kingdom Pseudomonadati; phylum Bacteroidota; class Flavobacteriia; order Flavobacteriales; family Flavobacteriaceae; genus Flagellimonas; species Flagellimonas sp. CMM7. The sequence goes on from NZ_CP090003.1 coordinate 2,660,785, forward strand.
ATCTACCGGAAATCACTACCTGTTTACTTTCTTCAAAGTCACTTTTGATGCTCTTAGAAGTAGCATCAACTGGATATAACGCAGCAGGGTAGGGGTTAATTCCCATTTCCCTGAGCTTAGATAATTTTTCCCTTCGAACGATTTCCTGTTCCGATAGTTGCATAGTCTATAAAAAATTAAAGCGCAAAATTACACTTTTGCGCTTTAATTCCTTACTTGCTCTTGCTTAATGTGGCATAATTAGGGGTGTATGGTTTCCCGCTTACGATTTGAACCATGTCTTCTTCCAAAGATTCAATGGGAGTTTCCACTATTCTATTTACTTCTTTACCGTCTTTAAAGAAAACCATTGTGGGCACTTTTATGATATTTAGACCTTTTTCTTCCCCAGTTGGACTGGTCTTTACAAACCCCTTCCTACGATCAAGAGCGATGATTTCCAATTTGCTCATTGGAAAGTTGGCAGTTTCTAATATTTTAATGATTCTAGGTACTTCTCTCTTGCTATCACCGCACCATGTGCCTAGGAACAATTTAATTTGATGGCGCTTTAGTGGTTTTTTAATAGCCTTGATCAAAGTTTCATCAACATCATAAGATTGATGGCCTTGTTGGAACCAAGCTTGATACGTTTCTGAATTTAGACCATCAAGGTTAATTTTTCCCAACAAGAATTTTTTGCCATTTTCTAAGGTAATTTCCTTGTTAAATTCTTGGGAGAAAATCAGAGAGGAACTAATAAATAATGCCGTTACTAAAATTGATTTCATAATTCTCGGTTTTTAAGTTTAGAACCGAAAATTCAATAAAATCAATTGGCAATTGGGTTTTGTATAGATGGAAATTGGGACTAGACCCTAGGTGGATTTTTTAAAATATGGGTATTTTCATTCAATATCCTTTCGTGATTCAAGATTAAGCTTTTTGTAGATACTGTTGATATGGGTTTTTACCGTGCTTAAACTTATAAAAAGTGAAGAAGCAATTTCCTTGTTGGTTTTTCCTTTACGCATTGCATCAAAAATTTTGAGTTCTTGAGATGTCAAAATCTTTGGAGCCAATTTGTCAATTTTTCTTTTACGGTTTTTTATAACATGGTAACCCGATTGGAGAATTAATAGGCCCAACAAGAGGTATGCAAAATAACTTATAGGTAAGTTGTTTCCATCTTTCGATTCCTTTTCAATTATAAGTTTATCTGCTCGGTGTTCATTTTCATATTGTTTTGTAAATGATGCATTGGGATATTTATTTAGAAGTCGAATCCAAAGTTTGGAGTAATAGGTATTCGATTCTAGATCTACCATATAGTAATCATGTGTCTCATTCTTTCTATCCGATAAAAAGTCATAGATATACAATTCAGCCAATGGTTCATCCGACTTTTCTGCAAAATCCTGTAATATATTGAACCATTTTTTTGAATTAAGGGAAGTACTCGATTCGCTAGTGTAATCCATGAATTCAAATATCATTTCTTCTTTTAGCGCATCAATATCCAGAAAAATGGATGACTTGGAATTGGTTGAAGTAATAGTGCATAATGCTTGGTTCTCGAATGATGTGGGAAACTGAAGGGTATCTTTATTGTTTGCAATAAAAAGCACACTTTCACTATTGTCGCATTGTCCTAAAAAATGGTTGGCTTTTAGCTCATCTGAACATCCGTCCAAATGAAGTTGGTATACTCGGTTGTCTGCCAAAAGATTATTTCCTTCAAATTGAAAATACCCTAAGGAGTCCACTAAAGTTTTTTGGATGATTTGATCTAGATAGATCCGTGAGGATTTTCTATAATCTTCTATCAATGATAGATATATTACCCTGCCTTCATTTTCTTTGGATACTTGCCCTGAGAAATGATATTGCCCCAGCCCGGTAAAAGCGTTTAGAAGAATAAAAAGAAATATGAAAATCCGCATGTTACTTTTGTAAAGTGGTTAAATTTAATGGTTTTGTGTAACAAATCCAGCAAATAGGATACCTATAAGTATCATCAATCAAAATCAAATCAATGAGTTTTTGGAGAGTTTTATTGGCTATTATTTTCCCCCCTTTGTCGGTCATCGGAAAAGGTTGTGGTTCTTTTGTTATTGTATTACTTTTAACCCTCTGTGGATGGGTGCCGGGCATTATTGGAGCACTTGTCATACTAAACAACACTAACTAAAAGTAACCACATGAAAAGAATCCAAATCATGTTATGGACAGTTGTAATTGTCCTAACCTCGTCATGCAATTTTACAGAAGAAATTTTTTTAAAGGAAGATGGTTCAGGAAAATTGTCTATCAATTTTGACGGATCAGAGCTTATGGAAATGGCGGGCGAAGAAATGATGAAGAGCAATGAAAAAGCTATTGATTCCTTAATTTCATTTAAAGATATGTTGGAGGAAAAAAAGGATAGTATAGCTGCTTTATCACCAGAAGAACAGGCCAAATTAAGGAGATTGGAACCTTTTAATATGCATATGGTGATGAATCCTGAAGAAAAGTTGATGAAGTTTGACTTATTCAGTGAATTCAAAAATGTAAATGAGGTCAATGATGCATTTAATGCTTTTCAAGGAGCAAGTGCATTGGGTCCAAATAGTGGAGAAGGAAAACCATCCCCAATGGGTATGCAGGAACCTACCACGGAAGTCAAATATGCTTTTTCAAAGAATACTTTTTCAAGAAAAGCTAAAATCCTTGACGAAGAATTGTTTCAACAAGGATTGGACAGTCTGGCAGGGGCCGAAATGTTTCTTTCAGGATCTACCTATACCTTAAAATATCATTTTCCGAGAAAGGTGAAATCCACAAATATTGAGGGCGCCACTTTTAGTGCCGATGGTAAGACACTTTTCTATGAAGTTGGGTTTATGGATTTGATGAAAGATCCATCTTCGTTAGACCTAGAGGTAGAGTTGGAGAACTAGGTTACAGCTAAAGGTCTTTGTATCTTTGCGGGATGAACAAGAAAGTTATCTTGCAGGATTTAGGTTTAAAAGATTACAAGGAAACTTGGGATTACCAAGAAGCTCTTTTTAAGGGAATAGTTGATGTAAAAATCAAAAATAGAAGAGAGCAGACCAATATTGAAACGCCTAATTACTTTCTTTATGTAGAGCATCCGCATGTATATACCTTGGGCAAAAGCGGAGATATGAATAACCTCTTGGTCAATGAAGCTCAGCTCAAAGAAAAAGAAGCCACTTTTTATAAAATTAATAGGGGAGGAGACATTACCTATCATGGTCCAGGGCAAATAGTGGGCTATCCTATATTGGATTTAGATAATTTCTTTACGGATATTCACAAATATCTTCGCTTTTTAGAAGAAATAGTGATTTTGACCTTAGCAGAATATGGATTAAAAGCTGAGCGTTCTGATGGCGAAACGGGGGTGTGGTTGGATGTTGGAACACCCTTTGCACGAAAAATTTGTGCTATGGGTGTGCGAGCCAGTAGATGGGTCACTATGCATGGCTTTGCTTTAAATGTAAATACAGATTTAGGTTATTTTGATTTAATGATTCCCTGTGGAATAAAAGACAAAGCCGTTACTTCTTTAAACGTTGAATTGGGCCAAAAAGAAGTAGATGTGGAAGAAGTAAAACAAAAACTCCTCAGACACTTTGAGGAGCTTTTTGAGGCAAAGTTGGTAAAAGAAAAAAACCCGGTGTAGAGCCGAGGTTTTGATGATTATCAATAGTCTAGATCAAAATAATCCATTACTTCCTCATAAGGCATTTTAGAGAAATCAGGATGACTGTTCTTTTCAGTTACGGTAGCAGGAATGATTACGTATCTAAACGAATCAAATCTGTTAAAAACTACGTCACTACCAGTTTCATTATACCCTTCAAAAAAAATGTTGCCTATGCCAAAAGTAAAGTTGTAGATTATCCCTGAAACAGTATCTGGTAGATTTACAATAAAAGTGTCTTGACGTCCATAGGCTAATATGGCGGAAGAATCAATAACATCTTGTGTAAATCTTGGGTCATCTACTCCGAAGCCATCCGAAAATGACTGTGGATCGTTAGAAAATCCTGAAGGAATCCATTCTGAAGCCATAACATTGGCATTGCCATCTTCACCATCAGCTCCATTTATCCCATCAATACCAGCTGGACCTTGTGGTCCAACAGCTCCGTCCATGCCATCTTCTGCACTACAAGAAATTAATACAATAGCTAATAGAGATAATATTGAATACTTAGAAAATCGCTTTAAATTTTTCATGATTATGAGTTTTAAATTATTTGTTTGCTTATTAGCAAGGTCAATAGAAAAAGGTCAACATTTTATTCTTAAAATGGTGTTACCAATATCTCTACCCTTCTGTTTTTTGCTCTGTTTTCATCACTATCATTAGCGACAATAGGTCTGGATTCCCCATAGCCTTTTTCTTTCCATTTGAACTCCGGGCTATCCAAAACAGTTTTTAATTCCGCCATTACACTGGCTGCCCGGTTCTTCGATAGGGTTTTATTATTGGCCTCATTGCCAACATCGTCAGTATGGCCTTCAACGATTATGGTGCCTTTCGTTAAATTTTTCATTTGTAAGGCAAGCTCCCGTATGGCTTTTTTGCCTTCTTCCTTCAGCGTATGGGAACCGGTTTCAAACAAGACCGCGCTATCCAAGTTTAATCTAAGAGCGCCGCCAATGGCTGCGACAGCATCAATATCTGCACCTGGCACATCGCTCCATGTATCCAAATCTGTGAACCGAACATACTTGATAACCTCACCCGGATTTACAAAATCTTTGATATCTACAAATGCTGTCCCTCCTTTTATTTGCCCTACGGTAATCCAGTTTTTTCCGTCAGAAGAGATTTCTAGGTTGGTAGGTTCTATAATACCTATTTCGAATACATAGATATCGGGTCCGTTGACGTCAATGATAGCATTGTCAACGAATTCAAGAATCAATACTCCATTTACGCCTAAGCTACATACAGTTTGTGTATAGTTAGAACTGTAAGTTCCATAGTTTGGCTCCCCCAGACTTTTCTTTGATGACACTGCCTTTTTGGCCCCTTTACCCGGCTTAAATAAAACATCATTATCAGCAAAGGAAAGCTCGCCCAAAGGAAGAAATACAAATTCCCCTTTTTCAGAGAGGTATGTTTGGCCAACACCAGTGTTACTGCCATACCAACCTGGATTTTTTTTGTAAAATTCATTCTCGGCATTTTTAGCACTTTTAATAAACTTTTGGGCTTGTTTTTTTCGACTTTCAACAAGGGGTGCCATGCTATGTTGAAAACTTTCAGTTGCATTGCCACTGGTCAAATGATTTTCAACTTTTTTAAGTGAACTTCCTTCTAACAGCTCTTTTGCTTCAGTGGTAGATTTAAGTTTAGCCCATCTGGGGGTTTCCTTCATCATCTTTACTTCATCATCTGTAACATTCAACAGTTGGGCCAGTTGCTTCTCATCCATTTTTAAGGATTCTAAAAAGAGTTCTTTGTTTTCAACGGCGGTGTTTACAATTTTTCCAAATTCGGTCTGTTGGATTAAGTGTTCTACATAGCTTGGTTCTGCCATACCATCAGCTCTAAGAACTTCTTTGGGTATCTTATTAATGGCGTAACGAATCCTGGCATCAAGGCTATCTTTTCTTTTTTGCACATTATCGGTTTTTTGAAATAAATCATATAGGTCTGATATATCGTGACCTCGCCGTTCTTTTTCTTGTAATTTGTCAAGAAATGAATGGGCGTTTTTAATTAGTAATTCTGCCTCTTCACCATTTGCATTTTTCTCTTTTTCAAGAGCTATCATTTTTGTCCTTAGGTCAATTAGACGGTCAGCCTCATTCTCATCAAGGTCAAAGACCATTAAAATCATTGACTTTAGTGAGTTCATATCCATTTTCTCAAGGGCTGATTTTTCTTTCTTTCCAGCTTCTTTATTTTCCTCTTGGGAAGGGATTTTATGGGACTTATTAAAATTTTCTTCACTCAGATTTTCATAAGATGTAATTTCTTCATCAGTTTTACCCAAGTATTTAAGGGAGTCTGATGCTGCTTTAGGTTTTTCTATTGTTCCATCTTTGAAATCCTTGGTTTCGTTTTTACAGGAAAAAACTAGAACAAAAAGGGCAAATAAATATGAGTGGGTCAGTTTTTTCATGATATGATTATTTATAAGAGGCATAGCGTGCTTTCATGAACTCATAATAGATAAAGCCATACTTGCTGTACCAATCTTCTTCGCCTAAAAGTTTTTCGCAATGATCTATTTTTAATAAGGTCCCATACGACTTTTTAATAAGTTCATTGTACTTATTGCCATAGGTTCTGTCAAATTTCTCAATGGACTTTATCACTTTGGCGCGTTCGGTTTGCCATGCCAGGCCAGAGACGGCATGAACCCCTGAAAAGTTATCACCAAAGGAAATGCCAAAATCGGTGACCTTTTTGGTGTGTTGCCCTATTTTTAAAAGCTTTTCAATCGTATACCTATCGTTATGTAGATCTGCATAGGCCTTGGCCAAACATTGGCAGCCAGGACTATTGTCTTTACTGCCGGGGGAAGTACCTGGACTAGTTTGAGGCCCTCCATTATTGTTCCTACGGGGAGGTTTGTTTTCATCAGGTGGGGAATCTGCACCCTGAGATTCTTTGGGTTGACCTTTATCATCGATGTTCAATCGTATTTGCTCCATGATATAGTCGGTGTCATCAACCCGTTCGGGGTCAATCTGCTTTGGTGCCTGCGGATAATCCCCTGGGTTTTTGAGTTGTCCGTTTTCATCGTATTTAGGCAACCTTGGTTGGGAACTTTGACTTGATTCCCCAGTAAATGGGTTTTCAGGTTCTGGCTGCCAGTTTGGATCGTATTGCTGAGGAGCATCAGGGTAGTCCCCTGGATTTTTGAGTTGTCCATTTTCATCATATTTGGGCAATCTTGGTTGGGAACTCTGACTTGATTCCCCAGTAAATGGATTCTCGGGCTCTGGCTGCCAGTTTGGATCGTATTGCTGGGGAGCATCAGGGTAGTCCCCTGGATTTTTGAGTTGTCCGTTTTCATCATATTTGGGCAATCTTGGTTGGGAACTTTGACTTGATTCACCGGTAAAGGGGTTGTCAATTTTGTCATCACTGATTTCGTGGTTGGTGGATGATACGAGTTTTGTTCCTCCTTCGCTGGAGTTGTTGGTTGAACTATTCCGCTGTCCGTTAAAGCCTTCAGACTCCGTATTGAATTCCCCTGTTTGATGGTTGTCAGGATTTTTCTTGTCAGAATTCATGGAAGGATCTTTGGCATCACCATTGCCCGTATTTTCGCTGTTCTGTGCAATAGCCGTGCAACTCGAGGGTAATGAGGGCTGCCCTGCCGGGTCCATATTTGGTTCATGGTCAATGTCATCGGGACCGAGTAGGTCTAGACCCCTACCACTTTGTTGATTCCCATATTGTTTGCCCAGAGCTTGGGTTAGTTTGCCCGCTATACCACGTGCAATGTTATGTAATTGTTTGTCTTGAAGAATGGCCCCAATGCTCCTAACCCTGGAAACCCTGCCCGCATAAACTTGGGATACCGTTGCCAGCATAAGAATCAAAATCAAGGCCTTTCCATTCCTTTTTTTGAATAGGATCAATACCAATAGTATTATAATTATTGCTAGCCCTATGATGATGTACACCAGAAGATTTGACCCATTTTTACTTTTGTCTGTTTCACTGATGGCATTATCGGTGTTTTTCGGCTGTTCGATATTTTCTTTGGAACCAATATCCACAAATAGGTTGCTTCTGGGAAAAAGCTCTCTTCCTGCGGATACAGAAACAATAAAGGGAATACCTTTTTGGGCAGCAGAAACTATTATTCCGAATTCCATGGCAGTTTTAAATGAGCTATTGAACTCCCCATTTTGGGTGGTTCCTTCCCTTTGGATATCTTCCCAGTTTTTTTTCACAATCTTTACATCTAGCCTTTTGCCTTCCTCAGTCAGTACCTGAACCATTGCCGGACGTAAAATATATCCAAGTTTTTTGATGGCAATTCTACTTTCTGTGCCGTCTGTGATACCTTTAAAATACTTGACCACATAATTCTCTCCTTCTTCGGGTACGGGAAGTTCTTCTTTTACAACCGGTATGTCATGCGCATCATCTATGGATGGAGGAATAAATCCTTCTTTCTTTTGCCCGCTGGCAAGACCTACAGCCAATAGAAAGGTAAACAGCAGCAGTTTGTCGATAAGGTTGAAGATGTTTTTCATAACTTTTACTTTCTATGCTTCTTCAATAAATAATTGGCCAGCCCGACCATTTTTTGGGTAAGCGCTTCGTGCTGTTCTTGGGTACGGTCCGTTGCCGCGTTTCTAGTGCCATAAGCAATTAAAAAAGCGTTGTCATAGTTTTCGTTTAAAATAATGACACGCCCTTGGCGCAGTTGGGTGGCAATGTAACTGTCTTTGGTGTCGGCTTCTACGATATACATTTTGGTGATCTTTTCAAGTCCATCTTTTTTGCGTTTTAAATAACCATTAATTTCATTTTTGATATCAACTTTGGTCATTTTGGTGGTTCCCATAGAGATGCCTGTATCACCACCGGCTCCTGTACCAAATCCTTTTAAGCTGAAATAGCAATTTCCTGTTTCGGCAAAACTTGGTTTTTTGGCGTAGTCTGGTATACTGAGATTCGACTCTGGCACTTTCATGGCTTTTGCCAACTCCGCAGCATCCATTCCACAGGTATAATCGATTAGTAAGGAGCTGTAATCCGCACTGGGCAAAGATTCGGTAACATCATCCTTTTTTTCAGTGCTTTTTTCGCCTTGCTGGGCGGTATCTTTCTTTGGTGCCTCACCACATGAAATGAATAAGAGGGTAAGGCCAAGCAATAGTGTATACGTTTTCATATGATTTCTTTTGAATGCGATTTATATTGGGAAATGGTTAAGAATTTTACTTGTCCTTTTTAGCAGATTTTACCATGGCTTCCTTCAGCATTTTGTTGAAAACAAGTTTGGCAGAATCCTTTTTTACGGGATCCAATGTCAAATCGTACAATTTGTACTGTTCTCGTAAATGTTGTTTCATCTCGGGGGCTAAATTGGAAAGTTCAACTAGTTCCATGAATTTGCTGATATCATTGAATTGTTCAGCTCCATCCAGTTCCATCATCCCAAATATTGGAGCTAGAACCTCGACCTGTTTGTCCAAAAGATTCATTTGCTTGACAGTATCTTTTTGCTGTCCATTGTTTTTTTGTTGGGCGAAGCCTGCTTGTGTTATAAGTAATAGGGTCGCGGTAAAAATTATAGTTTTGACTGTCATTGTTTCTTGAACTTTGTTTTTGTAATCAATCTGTTGTTGTCCACAATTTTCAATTCGTAATCCCCATCATCTAGGCGGGTTACGTTAAGGGATATTTCACCCTTGGGCATTTTAGGTAGATTGCCTATCAATTTTTTCTTCATGTTTGAGTCAATCGGTATATGGTATGCCTAGCCGGTCAAATCAAAAGTAAAAGGATAGTTTTATGATGGTTAGCACGGATGTAACAAGTGCTTTGTTATATGTAACATGGACTTAATAATCTAAATATCAGATTATTGTGGTAGGATAATTCAAATATTTTGAAAATAGTTGTGTTAAGAAGCCTTGTAATCCGAAGGAGAAACCCCAAATTGTTTTTTAAAACATTTGGTGAAATGGGAGTGATTATTGAAACCTACCCGGTAACCAATTTCTGAGACATTGACATCTGATTTTTTGAGAAGGTCAGCAGCTAGTTTCAAACGTTGGTCTCTAATGAATTCAGTAGTTGTCTGGCCTGTAAGCGCTTTCAGTTTTCGGTGCAGTTGCATGCGGCTCATACCAAGCGCTTTTGCAAAGGCTTCAGTACTGAAATCAGATGAAGGTAGTTGCTTGTCCAGTACTTCTTGGAGGGAATTTAAAAAACGTTCATCGTATGAACTGATTGAAATTTCCTTTGGGGTCAGAATAACCTCTTTACTAAAACGCTTTTGAAGCATTTCTCTGCTTTCCAAAAGATTATTTATCGATTGCTTAAGAATTTTGTTATTGAATGGTTTGGTCAAGTACACATCAGCTCCAGTCTCGAGTCCTGTTAAACGGTTTTCGTCTCCCGTCTTTGCAGTCAGCATGATAATCGGAATATGTGAAGTCGCATGATGTGTCTTGCAATTTTGGGTCAGTTTAAGGCCATTATCTTCGGGCATCATCAAATCGGTAATGATAAGGTCGGGCACATTCTCCAGGGCTCTCTTAAACCCAGTCTTACCGTTCTTTGCTGTAATTACCCGAAAAGAGGTATCAAAAAGTGAAGAAATATAGGTGCGTATATCAGCATTGTCGTCAACCATCAATAACATAGGTTGTTCTCCATTCAAAATATTTTTTTTCGGTTCAATTTCATTGGATATACCAGTAAATGATTCAGTAGTATTGACAATTTCTTGATTTTGAACATGAACTCGTATTTCAGATGCTTGAAAGGTAGCTTCATCAATGGGAAGTTCTACAAAAAAAGTAACGGAATCTAATTCGCTTTCAGCTCGGATGGTGCCCCGGTGCAATTCTACCAATTCTTTGGTCAGTGCCAGGCCTATACCCGTACCCGTTTCTTTACTATGTGTTCTATGAAAGCGGTTGAAGATTTGTTTCAGTTCTTCAGTCGATATGTTTGTGTCTGTATTTCTTATGGTTAAGCTCAAATGATGACTATCCAATTTGGCACGAAATGAAATGCGAGCTTTTTCAGGACTGTACTTTAGTGCATTGCCCAAAAGATTGACTACTACTTTTTGTAAAACCTCTTGGTCGTACCAATATACCCCGTCGTTTCCTATAATAACAGCATCGAGTTGTTGTTCTTTTTGATGCGCCCTAAATAAAAACGACTCCGATATTGTTTTCAGGAAGGTTGGTAAATCTCCCTTTGAAACCTTCAGTGCATAATGGCCAGATTCCAATTTGGATAAATCAAGAATTTGGCCGACCAAAGTCTCTAAACGATCAGTATTCTTTTTAGCAAGTAATAGGTTTTGTTGTTGGGTTGCTGTTAGTACGGAATTTTCAAGTTGTGCTTCTAATGGCCCTTTTATTAAAGTCAAAGGGGTTCGCAATTCATGGGAAATGTTGGCAAAGAAATTAGACTTTGCAGAAGCCAACTCCCTAAGTTTTTTGTTGGTCTTTTGACGGTTACTATACCTATATGATATAGAGACTAAAAAAGCACTAATTATGGTTATCAGCGCCAAATAAATGATGTTGTTCTTGCTAAGAATTTCATTGTTAAGTTGTTCTATTTCTAATTGTTCGTTACTCTTTACAAGTTCATATTGATTTTCTAAAAAAGCGATATTGTTTTTTTTTAATTCCAAATCAGCTTTAATTTCATTTAGCTCTTCCATTAAGGCATAGGCTCTATGAAAATCACCATCTTTTGAATGGGATGCTGCCAGTTTGTCTAACAATAGAAGTTTTCTTGCTTTAAATAGATTTTTGTTATCGATTATCTTTAAAGCTTTTTCTCCGCTCTTAATGGCATTATTAAATTCACCGTTTTCATAGTAAAAATGAGTGAGATAAGTATAAGGCAAGCAAAGGAAAGCACTATCTTTTCGCGTTTCAAATATGTTTTTTGATTTTTCTAAATACTTCCGAGACAAATCTATTTTTTCTGTCTTTAGATATGCAAAACCCATAGTACCATATAACACACCTTCTTGATAAGAACCTGATTCTGAATAATATGGCAGTAGTTTCAAATAACCCTCAAGGGCTAACGCTGGATTGTTCATATTGAACAATTCAATGTGTGAAAGTTTAAGGGCGTAGAATTTTAGTTGTCGGATTGATTTTGTTTTTTCGACAACCTTTAAGGCTCTCTGATAATAGATTTTTGCTTTTTCAGGATAGTTCAAATGCTCGTAAATCCATCCAATATTTGATAGAGCCAAACCCCTTGTGTTTGATTCTTTGAGCTCCGGTAATACATCTATTTCTAGCAAAAGATTTAAAGCTTCGGAATACTTTTCCTTTTTGATGTAATAAGATGCTACCCTTCTATGGAAAAGTGCTTTAAAGTAGACGTTGTCAACATTAAAGAGAATATTGTCAATTTCCTTTTGTTTTGCCTGTATTGTAATGTCAGTTTCCTTTTTTTGAAATGCATAGAAGAGTCCGACATTACCTAAAAATAGCCCTTTGGCGTTGTCGAGTTTCTCCGAAGTTGTTACAAGATTTTGATAAGCTAAAATGGCCTCTTCTATATTGCCGTTTCCATACTCAATTTCACCTCGTAGAAATAATGAAAAGAGAATATCGGAATTTAACTCTTTGTCCGTTGCATATTCTTGGTACTCAAGAACAAAATTTAGCTTTTCCTCAAAATCCAATAAGGTGTCCAAATAGTTGTATATTCTAACTTCCTTAAGTTGGGCTTGATTATTTGAACCTTGCTGAGTGACTAGCGAATCGAGATTCGTTTTGCTCTGTGCTTCGAGCAAAGTGTTGAACACTAAAAACAATACTAAAAGGCAAGCCCTTATCATTTTAGTGGGAGGGAAGAACTCTTGATATAGGATGTTTTGTCTCGATATTTGCACCGATTTTTAAAAGTTGTTACTACTTGGAAAAAGAAGCCAGTTCCATTCGGCTGCTCAACTTCCCTTTTTTATTGAAAGTTTCTTGCTTTACAATGCCTATGTCTTTTGCCAACCAAACCTTATCGGTAAATGTCATTTTGGCCATCATAGCTTTTGAACTTATGGTTGAGGCTAGTACATAACAATCAAAGGTGCCTGCTGGAGTGGTTACCGATTCTTTACCAATTACTTTTCTGTCAGTAGTTTTAACTTCCGTATTCATTTTTATACCACTCATGCTCATCGCAACTATTAACTCGCCATCGGCAAGCTCTTGATCGACGGATAGGTTGTTGGGTATTTCAACATTGGTTCCGGAGATGTCCATTTCGGCATTCATTTGTTCCAGTTGCCCCTTAAGTTGAGGGGACAATAAGCTGTTGAAATCTATAGAGATGCCATCACCAGTGCAGGTGACTTCATATTCCAGTTCCATCTGGTCTTTTGGTTTGGTGCCACCGGCTTTTACGTTCATGGTTGCAACGGTATTGCCGCCACTATTTTCCACTTTAATTACCTTGTACTCCGTAGTGCCGCTGGGTTTATCCTTTTTATCGTAGAGGTTATAGCTGAATTTGGCCCCCGCTGTCATTGGGTAGAACGTGCTACAATTGTCTTGGGCATTGGTAAAGTTTAGGCCAATTACACATAACAGACCAAAAAGAAATTGCTTTTTCATAATAGTGCTTATTGTTTTATAAATTCAACTCTTCTGTTCTGGGCTTTCCCATCAGCGGTATTGTTGTCACCAACAGGTTCAGATTCTCCCTTGCCTTCAAAAAGCAGTCTGTCCGAAGAAATCCCATAAACCGATACGAGTGCATTTTTAACAGCTTCTGCCCTTTTCTTTGATAGGGTAAGATTGTTTTCATCCGAACCATCCGAATCGGTATGACCAACTATTTTTAAGGCCATACTTTCCTCTTGTTGCAGTACTTGGGATACTTGTCGGATAATGCCCATAGACTGTGGTTGTATATTTGCCAAACCTGATTCGAACAAGATTCCGTTTGTAGAGATTTTCCCTTCGGATATCAATTTTCTTCTTAGGTCCACTCCACCTTCGGCAACCTTTAAATTTGAAATGAATAAGCGTTCTTTACTATCTTTGAATCCTCTAGGCTCAAATTTTAGCGTTGTAATCTTTCCTTCGGATACCAATCTCGGAACATCGATATATTTATTTTCATTCACCCAAAGCCTGAAACGTTTTCCATTTACCGCTACGGAAATATGGACTTTCTGTAAAACATCTTTTCTGATGTCGGCAGTAACTGTATTGTTCACCGTGTTCTTGCCCTCAATATTGTTCCAAATTCGAATACCTATGGGAACGTACTGACAAAATGGGAGGTAGGCATAAATAGCGTTCCTGCCGTAACCAAATTTGTCGCTCTCATCCAAAATGAAGTGTAATATGGCCTGGGACGAAGTTTGTTTGTCGAGACCATTGGCCAAAAGGTCAAATTCTATGGTATAATCTTGCGGTAATGTGGGAACATCGGGGATATAATATGAACTGGGTTTCATTTCGAACCATTTTCCATCTTCAGTGCTTATTTTTACAACCTCACCACTACCATTGGTGTTCCATTTTGCGGGGAAGTCACCAATAAAATCATTGCTGAAATCATCGAAGAAAAGCTGTTTGTCTCCAGGGACGTAATCAAATTTACTATATACCTGTATGGTTTTCGGTCCAGTGTTACCAACATTTTCAGTACCAGAGTTACTTTCATTGGTATTTCCTGACTTATTTTGACCGCTAGGGGTTTCAGGAGCTTTTGGAGCTTGTTTTCCGCCAGAACCTGGTTCTAAAATACTGTCCAATGCCTGATCTGTTTTTTTTGAGGTTTCGTTTTCCACGCGGCGTTCCACCGTCCGTTCTGCGGCCCTTTCAGCTTTTTTTGCCAACTTTTTGAAAAATTGGGCGTTGGTGTTTGTGCTAAAAGCTATAGCGAAAATCAATATGATTTTGCTTACTAAAGAGGTTTTCATTTAATATAGTGTTTTGATTATGTGTTCGTTAAGGTAAAATAATGTCTTTGAATCTACAAAAAGGACTTTATGGAAAAGTGCAAGATGTATATTCTGCATCAACTAATGTATAAATTGTAGTAAAGAAGCTGTTAATTCATCTTGTACAGAATTAAAGAATTCTCTTGATCCTTGGCCACTAATTCCAACTTTTTGTCATTGTCCATATCCACTAAGTCTATCAAAGAGTTTCCAAAAACAGGGAAATTGGGAATGGCTTTCGCTTGGCTGTCAAATAAATATATCTTTTGATTTTGAATGTCCGTTACGCTAACGTAGATTTTGTCATAGATATAAAAGATTTTGGGTTTAGAATAAACCCCTAAATCCAATTCCACTTTTTTTCCTCTTATACTTAAGACATTGTCATCCATAAAGGTTAAGGTCTTGCTGGTAGTATACATTCCATGATCTTTACTAAGATTGAAATTAGTACTGGTAAGTTTTCCCTTTGTGTCAATTTGATGCAGCACTCCTTTTTTGTTTGTAGTGGAAAACTTGTCCTTGTATAAAAAGACCTCATTGTCGGAAAAATCAATTTTTTGAGATACCTTAATGCGATCACCGCCTGATCTATGAAGGATTTTAAGGGTTTTATCTTCTAATTGAAATATCAAATAATCTTTGTTGGAAACCCTGAAGTGTTTTGGAGCTTTTAAAATGGCGCTCTGTGCTTTGGTATAGGTGAATCCGTCAACTACCTGGGCTTTGTTGTTGTACATAAAAACTTTTTCACCCTGGGTAATTATAAAGCGATAATCTTTTTTTCCTTCATAATCGAATACGGCTAAAGGATTCAAATTTCCGCCTTCAAATGTTTTATTAAAGGGAGGTACTTCGTCTCCGTTTCTATCAATAATCAAGAACTGGTTATTAGTGCAAAAAGCGAGTTGTAAACGTCCATTTTTGTAGATGTCAACCTGTTGTATGCGACCTTGTATTCTTCCTTCCAATTGTTTTTTCCAAAGCACTTTCCCATCAGTTGAAATCAGATATAAAAAGTTGTTTTGGTCTTGAACAACAATTTCTTTTTTATTGGTTCTGTGATTTTTTACGAACTGGGGATCAATTGCCAAGTCAGTATCCAATTCCAAAGTAAACAAAGGCGTTACGGTATTGCTTTTTACTGTTTTTTCAATTTTGGAGACCAGAAAGTTGACATGTGCAAAATCAGTATCGGCTACCACTTGGGCTGCAAAAGTATGGTCCGAAAAATCTCCTTTCTTAATAGGATTAAAAAGTTCAGCAGCAAACTCTTGCTCAGCAAAGAAATCTATTCCTGAAGAATTGGAAACAAATAAAATACTGGACTCATTGGCCAGTGGAGCTTTTGCGGTTGTATAAATAGGAGCATTACTAAACGATGTTGCATTCCTGTAATTGCTTATTATAGTTTGTAAGGATTCTTTATTTTCTGAAAAAACAAAAGTATTTTCCAGAATAGTACAAAAGTTGGATGCAAAATCTTTTAATAAAGGGGCAAACCCTTCGGATAACAGATTCTTGTGATTCAAAACCAAAATTTCACTTCCCTGATAGGTAGAAGATGAAGTTTTATCGGCATTCAAGAATTCTGATAAACTTTCGGTTCCAAAGGAATTCAGTAGGGCTACTTTGTTATTGTTTAAATAGATGATGCCAACTTCTTCAACAGTGTTGAAAAGCGTGTCAATTGGTTTTACTCTATCCAAATAGACATTTTGGTTTTTAGCAAAAATCTGATAGTCATCAAAAGTATAAGAAAGTACAGCCTGTGCATTTAATGGAGCAAAGAGCGGTGTTTTGTTGGTTAAAGGAGTTGTCCCCTTAAATAAATTGATGAAGTTTTTTGTAGAATCCGTGGCAATAGCTACTCCGTTAAAATTGATGTTATCAGAATTGGCCGAAAAATCTACGGAAACCCAGTCAGAAAAAGATTTTACACCATCATGGTTTTCCTTTAGTAGAGAAGAGAGTATGGAGGATGGCTCATTCAAGTTAAAGAATAGAGTTGCTGATTTACTAGGTCCAGCAGTATCGTACAATCTTTTTAATGAGGGATTGACCTTTGTACTGTTGGCGCGAGCCATATTTTCTATAAGCATTAGTGAAGAGCTCATAATAATGGTATCATCCTCGAACATGCTATAGACTTCATTGCCCTCTATGGTATACTTGGTTATGCTTTTGTTTTGGTAAGCAAGTGTCTCAACCGTTTTATCAGTGATGTCTTCCAGATTGATGAAATCGGCACTTTTATCGGAAACAAGAACAAATTCATAATTCTCTTTGCCAATTTCATAAAAAGCCAAAACACAAGTAGCTTCCGTACTAACATGCTCTAACCCCTTTGTCTTTTTAAGAATTTGCTCATGAATTGGAAAATTGTTCGTTTTTTCAAGAAACGTGTTGTTTTTAAGCTCGCTCTTGAAATTGGATAAATTATTGATTTTTACAATAAGTGAAGAATTTGGTGGCAAGTATCCTAATAATGAATCTGTAATTATCACCTCGGTCTGGCAAGAAATGAAGAAAAGGATGAGTATGGGTAGCAGTACTTTGGATTTCATTTTCAAAGTTTCCAACAAATTTATGATTTTTAAATATCCAGTGTTAGCTGTTCCGGAAGTTGTCTAAAGCTTTTTCTGTGATATTTGGTAAGTCCATGTTCTCTAATGGCTTCGCGGTGTTCTTTTGTAGGGTATCCTTTGTTTTTTTTCCAATTGTACATAGGAAATTCTTCATGTATCCCAGCCATGTAATCATCTCTATAAGTCTTGGCCAGTATGGATGCTGCGGCAATACTCATAAATTTGCCGTCTCCCTTGATAATACACTCATGTTGAACAGAAGGGTAGGGTTTAAATCGGTTGCCATCAACAATAATAAAACTTGGAATCTGTGATAATGTGTCCAAAGCCCTGTGCATTGCCAATATGGATGCGTTTAAAATATTGATGCTATCTATTTCATTTTCAAAGACATGACATACAGAAAAAGAGACTGCTTCTTTTTCAAGAATAGGCCTTAAGAGTTCTCTTTTTGATTTTGATAGTTGTTTGGAGTCGTTTAATATTTCGTTTGAGAAACCTTTGGGAAGAATTATTGCCCCTGCAGTGACCGGTCCGGCCAAACAGCCTCTTCCAGCTTCATCTGTCCCCGCTTCATCTGGGTATTTGTAAATGTCTTTGAGCATTTTCTATAGGAGCAAATATTTGGCAATCTAAAATAAAGAATGAAATCTAAAGCAGAAAAATCAAATTTAAACCTTGAAGTTTTTTGCCAATGAATTCTCTTTTTTGTCATTAAAGTGTTTTAACAAGAACTTTTAAGCTGCAAACTTTCACATTTCTTTAGAAACAAAACATATACCTTTGTTCGACGAATAACATGGAATGAGATTTTTATTTTTTGCCCTACTCTTTTTTCTGGGTCAATTACTGTTTGCACAACAAGATTCTTTACCCCCATTAGAGAAAACAGACTCTATAGCTAAAGGAAAGCCCAAATTCATAAAACAAAAAGAAGAAGAAGAGGAAGAAGAGCGAACGGTTTCTATTGTTGATTATAAGATTATTTCTTACGCAAGGGATACCACTTCGTTAGATACTACCCTTACTATTTTAAAAGAATACAAATACAATTTTTTAAGAAAGGATGATTTTGAGTTGATGCCTTTTTCCAATATTGGTCAACCCTATAATGCCCTTGGAAGAACCTTTTCCAATACTTCTTTCTATCCGCATTTGGGCGCGATGGCAAAACACTTTAATTATTTTGAAAAAGAAGATATAGATTACTATAGCGTTGCAACTCCAATGACAGAGCTTATGTTTAAAACTACATTGGAGCAGGGACAATTATTAGACGCTTTGCTAACCTTCAATCTGTCCGAAAGATTTAATTTTTCATTGGCCTACAAAGGATTTAGGTCTTTGGGAAAATATCGTTTTGACCAAGCTCAGTCGGGAAATTTCAGAACAACGTTCAATTATCGCAACAAAAGGGATAACTATAATGTAAGAGGACATATAGCAGCTCAAGCAATTGAAACTGAAGAAAATGGAGGATTGCTTAATAGAGAACAATTTGAGAATGATCCAGAAGGTGATTTTACAGATAGGTCACGGATTGATGTTCAGTATCAAGATGCAAACAATCGGGTGTTGGGTAAGCGCTACTTTTTAGATCATCAATTAAAACTGTTGAATATAAAAAGAGATTCTACGGATAATGAACCCACAACACTTACCATTGGTCATGAATTTAATTATGAAACTAAACTATATGAGTTTATTCAGTCATCCCAAACAGATGCTTTTGGCCTAGACCCGTTTGTAACTCCTATAGAAGATAAGGCTCGGTTAAAAACAATGTTCAATAAAGTGTCCACAAAATTTTCAAATAAAACTTTGGGCAATGCAACAGGTAGCATTAGCCTTTACAATTACAACTATTTTTTTAATAGCATTTTGGTGACCGAAGCAGGTACAATTCAAAATCAATTAAAAGGAGAAGAAATTGCTGTAGGGGGCGGCTATTCTAAAAAATTCGGTCGCCTGTTTCTAGAAGGAAATATTAATTACAGTGTCTCTGGAGAGCTTACAGGGAATGCATTCAATGCAGCGGTGGAATATCAAATAAATGATAATAATCAAATATCTGGTTTTATTAGTGCCTCCTCCCGAATGCCCAACTTTAATTTTTTGTTGTATCAGAGCGATTATCAAAATTTTAATTGGCAGAACACGGCTGTTTTTGAAAACATCCAGACACAGAGCATCGGATTTGGTTTTGATTCAAAGTGGTTAGGCTCAATTGAGGCTGAATATAGTGCCATTGATAATTATACATACTTTGAGTCCATTGCAACACAAGAACAGATAGATAATGCTCAAGAGACCGCCTTTGTAAAACCGTTTCAGGAAGCCACAACGATAAATCATTTACGGGTGAAGTACACCAAGGAATTCAAGTGGAGAAATTGGGCTCTCAACAATACTGTGCTCTATCAAGATGTTACCCAAGATAAACAAGTGCTTAATGTACCACAGTTGGTGACAAGAAACACACTTTACTTCTCAACAGATGCATTCAAAAAGGCAATGTTCTTGCAGACTGGGATAACCTTTAAATATTTTACCTCCTACAATATGAATGCCTACAATCCATTGTTGGGAGAGTTTTACATTCAGAACAGAGAAGAACTTGGAGGCTTTCCAATGTTGGACTTTTTTATCAATGCCAAAGTGAGGCAAACTAGAATATATTTAAAGGCTGAGCATTTTAATTCATCCTTCTCCGAGCCTAACTTTTATTCGGCGCCAAACTACCCCTTTCGAGACTTTGTTATTCGTTTTGGATTGGTATGGAATTTCTTTTCTTAAAATTATCATAACATTGAAATAATTTGAAGCTGAAAAACAGTGGATTACAATTTTATTTATTTTTTTAGAGAAAAATAGATGGAAACTACTTGCGGAGGAAAAATAAGGTGTTTATATTTGCACCCGCTTAGCTGATAAGGCTGGGTTTGAAAAGAGGGAAAATAGGCCTGGTAGGGTCGTTTTTTTTCTTTTGGATTGAAGAAGTTCATTTACATATTGTATAGACAGCGTAAAAGAGAATAACAAAGAACCATTTTGATGTCAAGGACTTGGTAGTTGTTTGGGAGTTGAATAGATATTTAACGATAGACAATGAAGAGTTTGATCCTGGCTCAGGATGAACGCTAGCGGCAGGCCTAACACATGCAAGTCGAGGGGTAACATTTGTGCTTGCACAAGATGACGACCGGCGCACGGGTGCGGAACGCGTATGGAACCTGCCCTTGTCAGGGGAATAGCCCAGAGAAATTTGGATTAATGCCCCATGGCACCATAGGGACACATGTTCTTATGGTTAAAGATTTATCGGACAAGGATGGCCATGCGTACCATTAGTTAGTTGGTAAGGTAACGGCTTACCAAGGCAGCGATGGTTAGGGGCCCTGAGAGGGGGATCCCCCACACTGGTACTGAGACACGGACCAGACTCCTACGGGAGGCAGCAGTGAGGAATATTGGACAATGGAGGAGACTCTGATCCAGCCATGCCGCGTGCAGGATGACTGCCCTATGGGTTGTAAACTGCTTTTATACGGGAAGAAACGCACCTACGTGTAGGTGTCTGACGGTACCGTAAGAATAAGGACCGGCTAACTCCGTGCCAGCAGCCGCGGTAATACGGAGGGTCCGAGCGTTATCCGGAATCATTGGGTTTAAAGGGTCCGTAGGCGGGCCATTAAGTCAGGGGTGAAAGTCTGCAGCTCAACTGTAGAATTGCCTTTGATACTGGTGGTCTTGAGTCGTTGTGAAGTGGCCGGAACATGTGGTGTAGCGGTGAAATGCATAGATATCACATAGAACACCGATTGCGAAGGCAGGTCACTAACAACGTACTGACGCTGATGGACGAAAGCGTGGGTAGCGAACGGGATTAGATACCCCGGTAGTCCACGCCGTAAACGATGGATACTAGCTGTCGGGACCTCGGTCTCGGCGGCCAAGCGAAAGTGATAAGTATCCCACCTGGGGAGTACGTTCGCAAGAATGAAACTCAAAGGAATTGACGGGGGCCCGCACAAGCGGTGGAGCATGTGGTTTAATTCGATGATACGCGAGGAACCTTACCAGGGCTTAAATGTAGTATGACAGGACTAGAGATAGTTTTTTCTTCGGACATATTACAAGGTGCTGCATGGTTGTCGTCAGCTCGTGCCGTGAGGTGTCAGGTTAAGTCCTATAACGAGCGCAACCCCTACCGTTAGTTGCCAGCATGTAAAGATGGGGACTCTAACGGGACTGCCGGTGCAAACCGTGAGGAAGGTGGGGACGACGTCAAATCATCACGGCCCTTACGTCCTGGGCCACACACGTGCTACAATGGCCGGTACAGAGGGAAGCCACCCCGTAAGGGGGCGCGGATCTATAAAACCGGTCACAGTTCGGATCGGGGTCTGCAACTCGACCCCGTGAAGCTGGAATCGCTAGTAATCGGATATCAGCCATGATCCGGTGAATACGTTCCCGGGCC